>DALN01000068.1:522-16971 GCA_002499455.1 Methanoculleus sp. UBA77
CGTAGCCGTCGACCGTCGACCGGTTGAACCCCGGTATGTCGACATCGGCACGGACGTCCTGCGCGAGGACCCGGTGGAGTGCATCCTCAAGCGGCACCTCTTCCCGCCCGGGCGGGGGTGCGATCCTCCGCACCGCCGCAACGGCCTCGCTGACCGCGACGACCTCGAGAAAGAGGCTCATCTGAAGCAGCCCAGCTGGCAACTCCGGATCTTCAGTCTGGGCTCGCGCTGATTGCAGTACCGGGCGATATCCATCTTCGGGATGCCGTACTTCTCCGAGATCTCGAAGGCCTGCGGGCAGGTGATCTCGTCGGTGATGCCGTACTCCTCGAACGCTTTCCGAATCTTCTCTTCGTCCATAGTACCCACATGGTGGGTCTAAAGAGAGATAGGATTTACTGTCGGGCCAGTCAGGCATTATCATTTACCATGCTGTCCGCCCATGTATGTACTGATGCGGATCGCGCTGATCAACTCAAAGGAGGACATAGCAGGGGCGAACATCCGCGACCACCTCAGGTCCATGCTCGCGGAAGAGGGGCCCTGGCCGCTTGCACAGCAGCATACGCTGACATTCCACGAGGTGCAGGGGAGGCTGATCTACCAGGACCGGATCGACGATGAGGTCGAGGCCGATCTCATCATCTTCATCTCCCGGCACTCGAGCGTGCAGGCGGTGCCGGCACTGACCGTCCACGTGACCGGCAACTATGGTTCCGCCGACCTCGGCGGGGAGCCGGGAGCCCTTGCGCCGGCGGCCCCCGAATGGATGCACGCCATCCTGGCTAACCTTGCCTCCCGCGCCCCGGAGGGCTACCGTGTCTCTTACGAGGTGACGCACCACGGCCCGACGGCGCTTGCCGTGCCATCGCTCTTCGTCGAGATCGGGTCCACCGCCGCCGAATGGGCCGACCCGGTCGCCGGGAGAGCGGTTGCAGAGAGCATCCTTGCCGCGGTGCCGGGAGAGACGATCAACCTCATCGGCTTTGGGGGGACCCATTATGCCGTGCGGCAGACCGGGATCGCCCTCTCCTCGCGGGGTGCCTTCGGCCACATCGTGCCTGCCCGGCAGACCGGCGCCCTCACCCCCGCCCTCATCCGGCGGATGCAGGAGGCGAGCCGTGCCGTTGCCGCCTACATCGATAGAAAGTCGCTTGCCACCGACGAAGCCGGGCGGATCGAGCGGATGCTCGACGACGCCGGGATTCTCACCCTCTCTGAATCGGAGGTTGTCGAAGCTTCGCGCCTCGAGTGGGCTACCTACCTGCAGGTGCGGGCTCTCGCCGGGACGATCGCCGCCGGGTCCCGCATCCGCATCCACGGCCTTGCGGGGCAGGGAACCCCTGTTCCGGTTGAGGTGAACCCTGATCTGGTTGAAGAAACCATGAAATCTTCTAAAGAACGTTTTATTGAGTCAATATCTGAGTTACCTGTCGTGACCCTCTCAAAAGGCTCAAAGGAGGTCCTTCCAACGTTTATTGGGTTTGCAGATACGGCCTCCCGACTCGCAAATGATATAACTACCCTGTGTGTAAAACTCTTACTTATCTGTGAAAATGCTGTTATCGACGGTGATCACCTCGTCCTCCGGAAGGTGCGGTTCGACCCCGAGAAGGCGCGCATGCTCGGGGTCCCGAAAGGGCCGCTCTTTGCCATGCTTGCCGGCGGGAAAGCGGTCGAGATCGAGGGGCGAATGATCACACCCGATACAGTGCAGACAACCAGCATAAAGAGGATACTTATCCCGGGATTGGAGAGATACATATGAAGTCCATCGTAGAAGAGGCACTTTCACGGGCACGAGAGGAGCAGCGCTTCGCCGAACCCATGGGGGTCGACAAGGATCTTGAGGATATCCTCATGGAACTCCGGACTGAGATCGCGGTCGTCGGCTGCGGCGGCGGCGGTTCGAATACGGTCACCCGGATGGCAGAGGAAGGCATCAACGGAGCGCGGCTGGTCGCCCTGAACACCGACGCCCAGCACCTCATCCGGACCCGGGCAGATACCCGGATCCTGATCGGGAGGCAGAGGACCCGCGGCCTTGGTGCGGGCTCGATCCCCCAGGTCGGTGAGGAGGCCGCTCTCGAGAACGAGGACGACATCAAGCGGGCCGTCGAAGGCTGCGACATGGTCTTCATCACCACCGGTCTTGGGGGCGGGACCGGCACCGGCTCCGCACCCGTGGTCGCGAAGTCGGCCCGCGAGGAGGGTGCCCTGACCATCGCCGTCGTCACCCTGCCGTTCACTGCCGAGGGCGCAATCCGCGGGCAGAACGCCGAGGCCGGCCTCGAGCGGCTCCGCGAGGTGGCGGATACCGTCATCGTCGTCCCGAACGACCGGCTGCTCGAGGTCGTTCCCCGTCTCCCGCTCCACGCCGCATTCAAGGTCTCCGACGAGGTGCTGATGCGGGCGGTCAAGGGCATCACCGAGCTGATCACGATGCCCGGTCTCGTCAACCTCGACTTCGCCGATGTCCGGACCGTCATGGAGCGCGGCGGCGTCGCGATGATCGGTATGGGTGAGAGCGACAGCGAGGATAAAGCCGCCGACTCCGTCAAGAAGGCGCTGCGCTCCCCGCTGCTCGATGTGGACATCTCCGGTGCGACTGCGGCGCTCGTCAACGTCGTCGGCGGCCCCGATATGACGATGTCCGAGGCTGAAGGCGTCATCCAGGAAGTTTACGACCGCATCGACCCGGACGCCCGGATCATCTGGGGTGCTCAGGTCGATCCCGAGATGCAGGGCAGGATGCGGACGCTCCTCGTCGTCACCGGCGTTCGGTCACCACAAATATATGGGAGAAACGAAAAGAGTATGCCACGCATGATGAAACAGTTTGAGATCGACTTTCTGAAGTGAGCCGATATGATGGACTATAAAGAGAAATTTGAAGAAGTAAAGTCGCTCAAGATCGAAGAGGAGCTCTTTAAGAAATACTGGCGCGTGCTGAAACTGGCACGGACGCCGACCCGCGACGAGTTCTCCAAGATCGCGATCGTGGCGGCTGCCGGGATTCTCCTCATCGGTCTTGTCGGCTTTATCGTGTACGAGATCATGCTGGTCCTGCCGAACTGATGGCTATGGCTGAGAGCGTAAACAGAGTATATGCGATCAAGACGACCGCGAAGCAGGAGCGGACGGTAGCCGACAACATCGAGAAGGTGGTCCGGGAGCAGAAGGACATCCACGTGGTGGCCGTCATGGTTCCCGAAGAACTGAAAGGCTACGTCCTCGTGGAGAGTCCGGACTCTATCGCCCTGATCGAGCAGCTGGTCGAGCTGATCCCCCACGCGCGCGCGGTGGTGCAGGGTTCGACCGCGCTCTCCGAGGTCGAGCACTTCCTGGTGCCGAAGCCGGTGGTCAGCGGCATCACCGAGGGCACGATCGTTGAGATCATCGCAGGTCCCTTCAAGGGCGAAAAGGCAGTTGTGAAACGGATCGATTCCGGAAAGGAAGAGATCACGGTCGAACTGTACGAGAGCATGGTCCCCATCCCGATCACCGTGCGCGGCGACTCGGTCCGCGTCGTGGAACGGTCGGAAGAGGCCAGCTGAAGAGATCTTCTCCCTTCTTTTTCCGGCCAGGCCCGGGTCTTTCCACCGTCATCGTCGCTTCCTGCCGGAAGGCGTCCCCGTCTACGGATCCGCCCTGCCACTATCTCCGAACTCCTTCTGCACTATACCTTTAAATCCCGTTACGTCGACCTTGGATAACCCAGGCAACTATTCCTCTGAGGAATAAGCTGGTGAATTTGTATGGCAGAAACGGTCGAGGTATTGGTACCCGGCGGCAAGGCCACAGCAGGCCCGCCTCTGGGCCCCGCACTCGGACCTCTCGGGATCAACGTGAAGGCCGTCGTCGACGAGATCAACAAGAAGACGGCTGACTTCAACGGCATGCAGGTGCCGGTGACGGTCACGGTCGACGACAAGCGGAACTTCACGATTGAGGTGGGCATTCCGCCCACGACGGCGCTCGTCATGAAAGAGGCCGGCATCTCAAAGGGGTCTGCAGAACCGGGTGCTTTAGTGGCAGGAGATCTGCCGCTGGAGGCCGCTGTCCGTATTGCCCGTATGAAACTTGATGACATGCTCTCGTACGACCTGAAGTCGGCCGTCAAAGAGGTCGTAGGTACGTGCGTGAGCGTCGGTGTCACCGTCGAGGGCAAGAAGCCCCGCGAGATGATCCAGGCCATCAACAACGGGGAATATGACAGCGTACTCGTCGCATAGATGTCAGACAACCATAGAAGATCGTGAGGTCGTGTACTATGGAGGCAAAGGATGGTTGATAAAACCAGTATACAGAAAGCCGTGATGACGGCACTGGAGAAGGCTCCGGAACGGAAGTTCAAGGAGAGCGTGGATATCACCGTCAACCTCAGGAATATCGACATGTCCCAGCCCAAGAATCGTATCGATGAGACGATTCTCCTCCCGAACAGTCTTGACAACGTCAAGATCGCTGTGCTCGGGAAGGGCGACATCACCACGCAGGCAAAAGAGGTGAATGTGGACCTTATCATCGGACCTGAGGAGATCGAGCGGCTCGGAGGGGAACCCCGGGAAGCCCGTAAGATGGCGGAGGAGTACCAGTTCTTCCTTGCCGAGACGGCAATGATGCCTCTCGTCGGCCGTTATCTCGGTGTCAGGCTCGGTCCGCGCGGAAGGATGCCGATGCCCGTTCCCCAGGGAATGGATGTCAGGCCCATCGTTCAGCGTCTCCGGAGCTCTGTCAAGATCCGGACGAAGGACAAGAAGGTCTTCCACGCAAAGGTCGGTTCGGCCAGCATGGATCCCGCAGCAATCGCCGAGAATATCGATGTGGTTCTGCGGAGAGTCGAGTCCGTTCTTGAGAGCGGAGCGCTCAATATCCACTCGGTCTACGTGAAGACGACCATGGGGCCGGCCGTGAGGGTGATCTAATGGTACTCTATACGCACCACCTGCCCCGGTGGAAGAAGGAAGAAGTAGAGGAGATCAAGCGCGGTATCGAGGAGCACACCCTCGTCGGCGTTGTGGATATGTACGGCATCCCTGCCTCGCAGATCCAGCAGATCCGGCGGAACCTCCGCGGCACCGCCAGGGTGAAGATGGCCCGCAACACGCTGATCGAGCACGCCTTGAACGAGGTCGGCGGCAGCGTGGCTACCCTGAACGATCACGCCGGCGGCCAGAGCGCCCTGATCTTCACGAACGAGAACCCCTTCAAGCTCTTCAAGCTGCTGGAGAAGACGAAGACCAAGATGGCGGCGAAGCCCGGCGAGACTGCTCCCGAGGATATCGTCGTCCCGAAGGGTCCGACCTCCTTCAAGCCCGGCCCGATCGTGGGCGAGCTTCAGCAGGTAGGCATCCCGGCAGCCATCGAGGGCGGCAAGGTCAAGATCCGTGAGAACAAGACGGTCGTCAAGAAGGGCGAGGTCATCAACAAGAAGGTTGCCGAAGCCCTCGTGAAGCTCAGCATCAAGCCGATGGACGTCGGTCTGATCCTGCTCGCTGCACACTACAAGAACACCGTCTTCACGCCTGACCTCCTCGCTATCGACGAAGAGGCCTACGCGAACAACATCGTGCTCGCTGCCCAGCAGGCATTCAACCTCTCGGTGAATGCGGCTATCCCGACTGCGCTGACGATCGAGGCGATCATCGGCAAGGCGGTGCGCGAAGCCCGGAACGTCGGTGTCGAGGCGCCTATCTACGAGAAGGACATCGCCGACCTGATCATCGGGCGCGCACAGCGCGAGATGCTGGTCGTGGCGCTCGCGGCACAGGACCACGGGTTCGAGCTCGACGAGGCGACCCTGAAGGCGGCATCGGCCGCAGCCGCTGCGGCACCCGCCGCGGCCCCGGCGGCAGCCGAGGCAAAGCCCGAGGAAGAAGCGAAGGAAGAGGAGAAGAAGGAAGAGGAAGAGGAGAGCGGCATGGCCGGTCTCGGCGCCCTCTTCGGCTAACATTATTTCAAAAACCAGAGGTGAATCTACAATGGAGTATATCTACGCTGCACTGCTCCTGCACAACGCAGGCAAGGACGTAACTGAAGAGAATGTGACTGCTGTCCTGAACGCGGCCGGTGTCGCCGTCCAGGATGCCCGCGTGAAGGCCCTCGTCGCCGCACTCGAGGATGTAAACATCGAGGAGGCCATCAGCAAGGCCGCCGTCGCGCCGGTCGCTGCAGCCCCCGCCGCCGCAGCCGCCCCCGCCGCTGCACCCGCGGCCGCGGAAGAGGAGAAGGAAGAGGCAAAGAAGGAAGAGGAAGAAGAGAGCGGCATGGCCGGTCTCGGTGCCCTCTTCGGCTAAATCTATTTTTCTTTTGCCGGCAGCCGCCGGTATTCTGTTGATCTCCTGTTCACGATAACGCTCGAGCGCCGGCTCTCCTGTGTTGAATGCCCCGGAGGCCGCCGGCTACGGGAAGGAGACTGTCCTGAAAAAAAGGTGAGCCTTCAGAGCGCCCCGAACCAGACGTCCCGGAGGCCGACGTTGTACTGGGCGATGAAAAGGGCGTCCCCGACCTCGATCATACCGTTTGCATGGACGTCGGTCCTGCAGAACCGGTCGGTGCCGGTGGCGGGCTGCTCCCGGATCCCCACGACCTCCTGGAGGACGATGAGGGTGTCGGCCTGGTTGACCTTGCCGTCATCGTTTGCGTCCCCGAAGAGAACCGGCGTGACTTTAACGTAGCCGGGCTTCGTGGCGGTCGAGAGCCCGCCGTTCACCGAGAGCGTGACGGTGTGGTTGCCGGGGAGGGTGTAGGTGTGGGTCGGGTTCCGCTCCGCGGAGGTGCCGCCGTCCCCGAATTTCCAGGACCAGGACTTCGGATCACCGGTGCTCTCGTCGGTGAACCGGNNCCGGCGGTGACGTCGGCGGTGAAGTCTGCGACGGGGGCATTCACGTGAAGCTGCGCCTCGGCCACGGCAGGGAAATACCTGCCGCCATGCCGGTCTTCGATCCTGCCGGGGGGGACCGTGATCTCCGTCGTGCCGGGGGCATCGGCACGGACCGTTACCGTCACCAGCGTGATATTGGCGGTCCCCGAAGCCCCCGTGGAATCCCTGGCGCTGCACCAGACCGTATCGGCCGGAACCGTACCGTTTGCCGGGATAACCGACCATGCCGGGAACTGGACGCCGACAATCTCGCCGACGGCCGGATCTGTCAGTTGCACGGTGAGGTTATAACTGAGGAGTTCCGCAGGGGCGGCATCGAGCGCCACCGTGTACGCCCGTGTCTGCCCGACAGACAGCGTTGAGGCTGCCGGCAGGACGGCGATCTGGTTGTTCGTATCGGGCAGACCACTCAGCACGAGGGAGGTTGTTCCGTACGCGGCATCGGCCAGATCATTTCTGGCGGCGGGAACCGAAGCGGCGTAGACGGTATAACCGGCATGAGTACCGATCTCCGGTGCAAGCCCGCAACTGCTGGTATTCCAGCGGTACTCCCAGGTAGCGTCCGGATTAACCTCCACCTGTGTAAACGTGCCGGCATCTCCGGTTACGCAGGGTATGGCCGTGTCGTCAAGCCTTGTTCCGTTCGCTGCAAGTCCGGGTCCCCTGATGAAGAGATATGTGGTTGCACTGTCGGTGTTTGTGCCGGAGAAGCCGACCTCATCACCGGTATAGTATATGCCGATGCCGGCCGATGTTATGGTCACTGCTCCCCGATCCACGCTCACCGTGACGCTGGCCGAGCGTGAGGGGTCGACCCAGTCGATCGCTTCGATGGTGTAGTCCTGCGCCCTCGTTGAGGAGTTCGTCTCGAACCAGATTGTGCGGGTGCCGGAGGATCCGACAGTGATATTTGCCTGCGACGCCGCGGTTGCGTTCGTCACCGATCGGGGGCCGGAAGTCCCGATACCGCTGACGCCGGTTTGTCCGGGCACGATGGAGGGATACGCCGCCGGCGGGGTGTCCCCGGCCGCCTTGATGTAGATGAAGTATGTCCGGCCGTTCTCGCCGCCAACGGTCAGATCAAACTGGTTGCCGCGTATGATGGAATCCTTCCCGGCGGTGAGGGTGACCGGGGTCCTGACGGTGAAGCCCTGCGGGAGTGTGGCGGACTGCCCGTCGGGGTTCGTGACGACGACGTTCCAGGCGCCCGCCTGTTTCCCGGTGAGATCAAGCGTGCACGCGATCCGTGACGACGAGACAACGGAGACGCCCGTGGCCACGATATCGGGCTGTCCTGACCTGGTGAGCCGCACGGTCGCGCCGTTCTGGAAGCCGGTTCCCGCAAGGTCGGTGATCTGGACGGCGCTGCCGGTATACCCGGAGTTCGGGGTGATCCCGGCAATCGCCGGGGCCGGGATCTGACCCGGATAGATCCAGCGTGCTCCGTCAGCATCGGATTCCGTCAGGGTGCGTCTGATCTGGCCGGAACTGACCTGGCCATACATTGCCTTCGCCGTGTCGGAGGGGTATCCCTGGACGTTCCCGTAGAGGTCGAGGAGCTGCACCCAGTGGCCGAGCTCGTGGAGGCAGACCGTCTCGATATCGTACTGCCCTGTTCCGGGGTTCGTCGACCACGAGTATCGGGTATTGAACTTGATATCGCATTCAACGACCTGTCCCGCGCTGGACCAGGTGCTCGCCTGGGCAAGCACCCCTTCTATGGCGATATCGCCCCAGAGAATCTCGTTTTTATAGTTATATCCCCTGTCCGTCGAGGATGTGGTTCCGGCATACTGGAAAGAGAAGTCGGAGCCCTGTACCGCGGTCCATGTTCCGGCGGCGTTCTGCGCCGCGGTGAGAGCGCCTGATATCGAGGAGGGATTAACGTAGTAGGAGACGACGGGCGCGGTCCCCTGCCAGCGTTTTTTGCTCCACCCGAACGGAACACTGAGCGAGTATGGCCCGAGTTCGGTCACTCTATCATCGTGGAGCACGTAGACCGGCCCGCTGCTTGCCGATCCCCAGTATGTCTGCCCCCGCCAGGCAATCCCGGTCGGGACCCTGCAGACGATCTCTGTGTCGGTCCAGGAGACAATCTCGTTTGGGTTGGCGGTCTGCCACCCCTCGACCGGGAGGTAGCCGGTAGCAAAGATCCAGTAGAGCGTGCTGCCGCTTGCGGTGAAGAAGAACGCGACATCTCCGAAGCTCTCCCGGGAGGCCTTGGTCCCGAACCCGGTCCCGGTTATAATCACCTCCGTACCGGTTCCGGCAGATGCGGTCGCCGGGGTGACGGCATCGAGGGAAACCTCCGCAGCCCCGACCGGCGGGGGAACCGGTGTTGCCGTCGTCCACATAACGCCGGCGTCGCCCTGTTGCGCGGCGTCCACCCGGTCAGCGAACTCCTCCGGCGTGAGCAGGCCTGTTGCCCCTGCTTTGGCTGCGGAGCCTCCGGCGAGGGGCACGACCCCCTGGGAGAGGCCGACCGGCTGATAGGTGCCGTCAGGAAGTTCCTTCAGGAAGAGCCCGACGTTCTCGCCCGGGAGAAAGGCGGGGACGTCCTCAACCCACTGCGTGATCCCGTCCACCGTCCCCCCCGGCACCACGAGGACGGGGTCATCGGGGAGGCTGCCCGCGAGGGTTTCGCCGACCGAGACGGAGACGACGGTCTCGATTCCGGTACCGGCATCGTCCCACCGGGTCTCGACGGAGGTGATTGTTCCGGTTGCTATCGCATCCGAGTGCTCCGCAAGGTATGAGGGGGAGAGATCGACCATGAGTGCAGATGCCGGGGATGCGAACACTGCTGTAAGGATGGCGAGACAGAGGGTGAAAAGAATTGTTCTGCTCTGAGAAGGGGTATCTCGCATACTCCGTTTTCATCTGCGGGAATCATATATCTTCGCATCTCGTTCTCTCCTTTTTACCATATCTCATGAATGAAATGATATCCACAAACCGTGTGCTTAATATAATGTATTGGGTGTCTATCGCCCACACCGGCCCCATGGAGGAAAAAGAGTCTCTGCCGGCCGTCCCTGGAACTGCCGGGTAGGGCTCGCTGCAGGGGCGGGGCCCGCTCTCGTTTCTCGTTCCGTGCGAGGTGGCTCCCGCAGGTCAGCTGTGTTTTGCCTCCTGGAGGATGAGGGGTCTGCCGGCCTGGATTGACCGTTCCGTCCTCATTCGTATCGCCGAAGGGGATCGGGGTGACCCTGACGTAGCCGGGTTTCGTGGCGGCCGAGAGCCTGCCGTTCACCACGAGTGTGACGGTGTGGTTGCCGGGGAAGGTGATATATACCGGGTTCCGCCTGGCGAAGTTGCGCCGTCACTGAAGGTCCAGAACCGCGAGATGGGGGTGCCGGTCCCGGTGTCCTCTTCAGCGAAAGCCTTCTTTATGGAAAACACTACTCCCGGGCGCAGAGAACCCGCCAGATTCTTATAAGATTCGTGTTCCCGGCAGCCTCCATGCTGAGCCGAGATCCCAGTCACGCCGGTACGCCCTGCGACAAAAAAGAAGAAACCCGGACGGCGCCGGGCCGCCTGCCCGCTATCGCTTCACTCTTCCTTGATCCAGCCCATCGAGACGTACCAGTCGTACTCGTGGCGCCAGAGGTCGCGGTTCGCCATGACGAGCCGGCGGAAGTAGTCCCGCCGCTGCCGGTGGATCTCCTCCTGCTCGGGGTACCGGTGCTCCCCCCGGATTGACCCGGCGAGTTTCTTCCCGAGCGCGAAAGCCTCGTTCTCGGCCCGCTCGAGCGCGGCCGGATCCCATCCTATGGCGACGCCGACCCCGCCGATTGCAGTCGCCCCCAGGTTGGTCAGGGCGCGGTTCATGTAGGTGACGACATCGTCCTGACCGCTTCCGCCCGCGGTACAGACGGAGCAGCCGAACTTGCCGGTGAGCATCTGGCAGTGGATGGCGTCCGCCATGCGGTCGAAGACCGCCTTTAAGGGGGCGGTGACCGAGTCGATGTAGTTCGGCGAGCCGAGGACGATCCCATCGGCGTCGAGGATCTCGTTGAAGAGATCCGCGAAGTCGTCCATCAGGGGGCAGTCACCGGTCGCGTAACAGGAACCGCACGCGGTGCAGTACTCGATCCGGAGCGTGTAAAGGTCGATGAGCTTCGTCTCTGCCCCTCCCTCCCGGGCACCTGCGAGGACGGCGTTGACGAGGCGCAGTGTCCTGCTCTCCTCCCCCCGGGGGCTTGCATTCAATCCGAGGACTTTCATGTACAATCAGAGCTCCTGTATGCAGGGGATTGCGGCAGAGGCAGGATAAAAGTGTCGATCCGGCCGCAGGGGCGGCCGTCACCGCGCCGGGCGGCGGAGGTACTCCCCTGCCGTCGTCACCCGGGCATAGGTCCCGTCGAGCGCCGCCATGAAAGCGGCGTGCACCATCCCGGCCGGCACCGCGACACCGCCGAAGGTCAGGCCGCTGGCGGCGCAGGCATCGGCGATCACCGTGCAGGCGTAACCGAGGTCGCGGGCGGCGCGGGTCGTGGCGTCGATGCACATCTGGCTCATCGCGCCGCAGATCACGAGCTCCGTCACCCCCTCCTCCGCGAGGAGCGCGGCGAGATCGGTGCCGAGGAAACTGTTCGGCCGGTTCTTCTCGACGATCTGCTCCCGGGGCAGCGGGCGAACGCTGCTGTGGATCTCCGCACCCGGCGTCCCGGGGAGGAAGAACGTCGCCCCGGGCCGCGTGGCGACGTGGCGGACGAAGAAGGCCGGGCGGCCGGATTCCCGGAATGCGGCGAGGAGATCTGCGGCATTCGCGGCGGCCGCGTCCATCCCGGGGAGTTCCTTTGCTCCGCCCGGGAAGTAGTCGTTCTGGATGTCGACGAGGAGGAGGGCTTCGGTCATGCCTAGGAGGTTGTCCGCGGAAGGGGATGAAGGATGCGAAGGGGCGGGCACGTTGCAGCGTGCCGTACCGCCTTCTCATCAGGACCCGGCCCCCTCACTCCACGCTTCCCCCGTAGACCACCTGCCCGAAGCTGATGCACCCGTCCCCGAGCGGATACTCCCGGTTGATAACCAGTTCAAGCCCCGCAGCCCGGACCTCCCCGACGATCGTCTCCCGGATCGCCCGGTTATAGGCCACCCCGCCCGAGAGGGCCACCCGCGGGATCCCCCGCTCCTCCGCCACCCGGACGGCCATCGCGGCGACACCCCGGGCGAGGTTATACTGGAACGATGCAGCGATATCCCCCACCCGCTCGCCGGCCGCAGCCCGCCGGTATGCCTCCGCGAGGAGCGACCGGGTCGAGAGGATCTCGCAGCCTTCCTCGCGTGAAAACTCGAGGTCCCAGGCCGACGGCCTCCCGGCATACGCCGCCGACTCGAGTTTCATCGCCGGCTCGCCGTCGTAGGTCCGCTCCCGGCAGATGCCGAGGAGGGCCGCGGCGGCGTCGAGGACCCTCCCGGTGCTCGAGGTCGCGGCGACGTTCAAGCCCCGCTCCACCTGCCTGGTGAGGACCGAGAGTTCCATCTCGGTCCAGCCCCGTGACGCGAGGAGGTCTCTCACCCCTGATGTCGGGAGGATACCATACAGCATCCGCTCCGGGAACCGGGTGGCAAGATCGCCGCCCGGCATCGGGACGACCTCGAGGTGGGCGACCCGGTCGAGGTGGGGGACCTCTCCCGCAAAGACCTCGCCGCCCCAGACCGTCCCGTCGTCGCCGTAGCCCACGCCATCGATCGCGATCCCGACGCACTCCTCCCGGGTCGTGGCGGCGATATGCGCCCGGTGATGCTGGACGGCGAGGAGTTCCGCCCCGGCCGCCTCGGCGACCTCGCGGGCGTAGCGGGTCGAGAGGAACTGCGGGTGGAGGTCGTGGACGATCAGATCGTATTGCGCCCCGATGATTCCCCCGATCTTCTCCGCCGTCTCCTGCAGGTAGGCGAGGGTCTGGGGGTTCCTGACGTTCCCCACATGGGGCGATGTAATGCAGAACCCGTTGCGGTAGACGGAGACGTTTGCGTTCAGCTCCGGCCCGACACCGAGGATGCAGGCATCGCCGAGGTCGATCGCCGCCCGCTTCGGGGCGAGGCCACGCGAGAGGCGGATGATGTAGCCGTCCCGCACGACCGAGTCGTCGCACCGGTTGACGATCCGGCGGTCGTGAGTGAGTATGTAGTCGACCTCTCCCGAGAGCCGGCCGAGGGCGATCTCGAGATCCGTGATCATCGGGTAGCCCGGCAGGTTCGCGCTCGTCATGACCAGCAGCGGGTGGGCGAGGTGCGCAAAGAGGAGATGGTGCAGCCCGGTGTAGGGGAGCATGCACCCGATGGTGTGGAGGTTCGAGATCCCCGGGTGCGACGCGTGATCCTTCTTCTCGAGCACCACGATGGGCCGCTCGCGGGAGCGGAGGATCCGCCGCTCCTCCTCCGAGACGACCGCGATCCGCTTCACCTCTTCGGGGGTCGCCATCACCGCGAGGGGCTGCTCCGTCCGGCCCAGGCGGCGCTTCAGTTCAGGGGCGGCCTCCTCGGTGCAGGCGATATGGAACCCCCCGATCCCGCGGATGGCGACGATCGCTCCGCCGTCGAGGAGGGCTGCTGCCTCCCGGACGGGATCGCTCGCTGCAACCGGCGTCCCGTCGGCCTTAACGAGGGCGAGCTGCGGCCCGCATGCCGCACAGGCGATCGTCTGAGCGTGGTGCCGCCGGCAGGAGGGGTCGGTGTACTCGCTTGCGCAGGCGCCGCACATGGGAAATTCCGACATCGACGTCCGTTCCCGGTCGTAGGGGATGGCGGTGATGATGCTGTACCGGGGGCCGCAGTTGACGCAGGACGTGGCCCAGTAACCCTCGTATCGTCCTCCGGGCGTGAAGATATCGGCGATACAGTCGTCGCAGGTAGCGACGTCGGCCGGGATGAATCCCGAGAGGCTCCCGGAGCCGCTCTCCAGAATGGTAAACCCTTCGGTTTGATTGCCGCGCAGATCTTGAACATCTACGGAATCTATGCGGGATAGGGGAGTTCCTCTGGATACAGCCTCCAGGAACTCTTCAAATCGTTCTCCGCATGCATGGATCTCCACCTCACTCCCGAGGTTTTTGACGGTCCCGGTGATCCCGAATTCCCGGGCTTTTGCATAGACGAAGGGGCGAAATCCAACCCCCTGCACGATGCCCCGGATCGTGATAGTGCCACATGTACGCATTGAGAATTCAGCAAAAATTTATGGAGTTATACAGCAATATAACAATAGGGTATCGCATTGACGGGACATATTAAGATTCTCAATGATCCGGTTGAACTCGTTCCTCTTCTTATAACGTTCAATAATGCCGATTACAAACGGATCTACGAACTCTTAAACAAGACCTGGCTGACCGAGGAGGAACTCTGTGCCTACGCCGCAGGTCCGGTGGTGACCGAGTGCCTCTCCATCCTCCGCAAGGGCAACCTCATCGAAGAGCAGTGGCGGATGCCGAGGCCGGGTGAAAAGCCGACGAAAGAGTTCAGAACGACGTACAGCAAATTCAGGGCCAGTTTTCAGTGTTCCATGGGCGATATCGGAGACCTGTTGCACATCGCCGTCTCAAACGACGAGGGGCTCCGCACAATTGTGGACTCGGTTGAACAGGAGATTGCGACAGGAACTACCTCCATCGGTGATATATCCCGAAAATACGGCGTCAGCCCGATCTTCATCAAGGGGCTGGCCAAAAGGATCCCCGGTCTCGACGTGAAAGGGCAGGGAATGGTGTTGCTTGACCGGACTCAGTGACGACCCGCTCTACGTGATCCTGCGCAGCAAGCGGGAAGCCACCCGGTTCCAGATCCTCGTCGAGATCGCCGAGCACCAGCCGGCGATCCGCCAGCAGGAGATCGCCGGGAAACTCGGCGTGACCCCCCAGGCCGTCTCCGAGTACATCCGGGAGATGGTGGACGAGGGGCTGGTCATGGCCCAGGGCCGGGGCCGGTATGAGGTGACGAAGAGCGGGATCGAGTGGGTCCTGCGGCACGCGGAAGCCCTTGAGGCCTACGCCCGCCACGTCAACCGGGACATCATCCGGCAGGTGGCCGTCTGGACGGCCGTCGCCCGGGACGATATCGCGAAGGGGGATACCGTCGGCGTCTTCATGCGGGACGGGTGGCTCTACGCGACGAAAGAGGAGGGGCAGAGNNNAACGGGATCATCGAGCACGAGGAAGGGCTCATCCACGTCTGCAAGGTGCCCCGGGTGGAGCGGGGCGGGTCCCGGCAGGTCTCAACGGAACTTCTTCGCGAGGCCGTCCGGGACGCGGAGATGGTTGCCGCGGTGGGCCTTGAGTCCTACGTGGCCCTCAAAAAGGCAAATATCGAACCCGATATGTTCTTCGGCTCCCGCGAGGGCGTCATCGAGGCGGCGTTCCACGGCCGGGAGTGCGCAATCCTTATTGTCGATGAGGAGTTTACCGATTTTCTCAAGCGACTGGAGACGGTGGGCCTCACCTACACGATCCACGACCTGATCGCATCATGAAGGTTATCGTCCAGCCCCAGAAAGGCACCTACAAACTGCTCTTCGTCGAAGGTGGCCGTGTCGATGCCTCCGGCTTCGTCGAACTGACCGCGACCCCGAAAGGCCAGCGGCCCAAGAACTTCAAGATGCGCAGGAGGGGCAAACCGCTCAAGCCCACCCCGACGCGGGACCTCATCGCGCTCCTTCGCCGGTCATCGGTGTACCTGGCGGCGAAGAGCCCGGAGTTCGAGTCGTTCCTCGCCGATCTCCAGATCCCGGTATCGCGGATCGACATCTGCCGGTTCTGCCAGCTCGAAGACCGGTTCGTCCCCGTCGACAGGGCGACCGGGGTCCGGTACGGCGGGGAATGGATCTGCATGGACTGCGCAAAGCGCGAGATGCGCCGCGAGCTCGGCTACCTGGGCAAATTCGGCGGCTCCGTCCTCGTCCACCTGGAGAAACTCCTTGCCCAGGTCCGGGACCTCGACCGGGTCCTCGCGTCGGTAGGGCCGGAGAAACCCGATCGGGCGCGGACCCTCTTTGACCGGCTCGAGGCGCACGAGGTCCAGAAGACCGCCCATATCACCGAGCTCCCGCTGCCCCCGGCGTTCGCGAAGGCCGCCGGGGTCGAGTACCTGATGCCCGTCCAGCAGCTCGCGGTCCAGAACGGACTCCTTGAAGGGCAGCACCTCCTCGTCGTCTCCGCCACCGCGAGCGGCAAGACCTTCATCGGGGAGATGGCGGGGATGAAGAACTTCCTCGAAGGGCGGGGGAGGATGCTCTTCCTGGTCCCGCTGGTCGCGCTCGCGAACCAGAAGTACCAGCGGTTCCGCGACCGTTACGGTCACCTGGTCCGGGTCACCCTGCAGACCGGGGTGAGCCGCCTCAACCTCCCCGAGACCCGGCCGGCGGGGGACCGGGATGTCAACGCCCCCGTCGTGGTCGGGACGTATGAAGGGATCGACCACGCTCTCCGGACCGGGCGGACCTTAAAGGATATCGGGACCGTCGTGATCGACGAGGTCCAGATGCTTGAGGATCCCGAACGGGGCCACCGTCTCGACGGGCTGATCGCACGGCTCAAGCACGTCGCCCCCGAAGCCCAGTTCCTCTA
>DALN01000064.1 GCA_002499455.1 Methanoculleus sp. UBA77
CGGCGCGGTCGTCAGCACCCTGGAGGGATGAGCCGTGCAGGACGAGTCGGCGTTCAGGGTGAGCCTCGACCGCGTCGAGGAGGACCTGGCCGTCCTCCTCGTCCGCGAGGACGAGTCGGTCCGCATCACGCTCCCCCGTTCCCTCCTGCCGGAGGCCGCCCGCGAGGGTGATATTCTGGAGATAGCGGTCCGCCGGGACGTCGAGGGGACCGAGGAGGCGAGGCAGCGGGTGGCGGACCGGATAGCGCGGCTTCGGGCGAAGGGCAGAGACTGACTTACCCTTTGGGCTCCCGCACCCGTGGCGTTCGAGTTTGCTCCAATCGCAAGTCGCGCCTACGGGGCTCCAACTCCGCTCTTACAGAGCGTCGTTCTTCGCACGAGTCTGTGCCAATGTGCATACCTCGTTGACTCACGCGAAGGCGCGAAGCCGCGAAGGGATGTCACAGGTACCTGTACCGATCTTCGCGTTTTTCGCGGCTTCGCGTGAGACTCCAACTGTCTCCGAGTCCTGTCAACTCCTGTAACCCCGCCACCATCCACTCTTTTTATACCCTATCCCTGCCTACGGGAGCACCGATGAAGAACCGGTGTGACGTGCTCGTCGTCGGCGCAGGCCCCGCCGGCAGCACTGCCGCCCGTTACGCGGCGGAGGCGGGGCTCGATGTCCTCCTCATCGATAAACGGAAGGAGGTCGGCCTGCCCGTCTGCTGCGGGGAGTTCAACGCGTCGACGGCGGTCCTCGCGGAAGCCCTCCCCGGTGCGCCGGGGTTCGACGACCTCTTCCCGATCGATCCCTCGGTCGTCCGGCGGGAGATCCGGGGGGCCGTCGCCGTCTCCCCGAAGGGCCGGGAGTACGAATTCGACCTCCCCGGCTACACCCTCGACCGGGACGCGCTCGACCGGAGCCTCGCGGACGCGGCCGTCCGTGCGGGCGCCGTCCTTGCGCTCGAGACGACCTTCCTCTCCCTCGACGGCCGCCTCGTCCGGACCCGGCGGGGCGACGTCGAGAGCCGTGTCGTCGTCGCCGCGGACGGCCCGCTCTCCCCCGTCTGCCGGTCTGCCGGGATGGAGCGAAACGCCGTCCTCGCCCCCGCCATCACCTGCCGGGTCGACGGGGAGTTCGGCGACCGCCTCCGGTTCTACTTCGGCAACAGCGTCGCCCCGGGCGGCTACGCCTGGGTCTTCCCGAAGGAGGGGTGCGCCAACGTCGGGCTCGGTGTCCAGGACCGGCAGACCCCGCTCCCGGTCCTCCTCAGGGCCTTCCTCGAACGGATGGGGCTTGCCGGCGGCCGGGATGCCATGGCCGGGTTCGTGCCCGTATCCGGGCCGATCCCGGAGACGGTCCGCGGGAACGTCGTCGCGGTCGGGGACGCCGCCGGCCACGTCGTCGCCTCCAACGGCGGCGGGATCGCGACCGCGATGATCTGCGGGAGGCTTGCGGGGCTTGCCGTGGCCCGCCACCTCCTCAACGGCGAGCCGCTCGATGCCTACGAGCGGGAGTGGCGCTCGGCGCTCGGCCGGGAGCTTGAGGCCGCCGCGAAGACGAAGCGGATGGCCGACCGGTTCCTCGGCTCCGACTTCCTGGTGGAGCGGACGATGGGGATGCTCGGCGGCGGCGGGATCCGGAACCTCATCGTCTTTGGCGGCCTTTCGGGCCGTTGACGGAGGGGGGCCGGGATGCACCGCTCGCCCGGCTCTGCGACCGCTGGGGGCTCTACGAGCACCGGATCCACTTCGACCCCGACACCTCAAGGAGCCAGCGGAAGGTCGACCGCGTCAGGGGAACGCTGGTCGAATCGGTCTTCGGGCTCCTCTTCCTCAGGGAGGGGCTCAAGGGGGTTGCATCCGCGGCGAACCTGCTCGACCCGCCGCGGGGACCGGAAAGGTTATGATTCTCCGGTCCTCCCGGTCCCCCGGAGGCGATTGAGCTGGTCGATGTTGTCAAGGCCGACGGCAGGAGAGAACCGTTCGTGCGGGAGAAGGTGACCGTGAGCGCACTGAAGGCGGGAGCGCCGCCGGAGGAGGCCCGGGCGATCGGGGAGGCGGTCGAACGGGTCGCCTACGACGGCATCCCTGCCGCCGAGATCCGGCGGCGGGTGCTCGAGCAGCTCCGTGACCGGAACCCCGAGTGGGAGGAGAACTGGCTCGTCTACGACCGGGCCGTGAAGAGGCGCGGGGCGGCGGCGGTCGCGGTGCCGCCGGCCCGCTGATCCCCGCATTCTTCACCCGGCCGTGGAGCGGCGTCCCCCCTCCCGGTACTTTAAGGATTACGTTTTTCACTCTCGCGCAGCGGAAGCAATATCTACTGATCCGCGCCCATATCTGTCCTGGATACTTCTATGCCGCCCGGAAATACCAGATTGAGAACGGCTGCCGTAAGGCCGCTTTCCGTTCCGGCTTCTATACCGGGCATATCCGGCAATAGGTACCCACAGACCGGCACAATGCCCCGCGCTGCCTCTAAAACCTCTCCGATCTGGACGGGGGACGGCGGCGTGGGCGCGCCAGCAGGCGATATGTATGCCAACCAGCGATACAGAAGACAGCACACCTATACCCGGTAACCAGATAGATACAGAAGGAACAAAGATACTCCTCGCCGATCCAAAGACCGCGATCCTCCGGCTCTCGTTGCCGATGATGGTCGCGATGACCCTCATGACCCTCTACAACGTCGTCGACGCGTTCTGGGTCGCGGGTCTCGGTGCAGATGCTCTTGCCGCCGTCGGATTCTCATTCCCGCTCTTCATCATCACCATCGGCCTAGCGAGCGGCCTCGGCACCGGGGGGGAGGCGGCCCTCGCCCGGATGATCGGCGCCCGCGACCGGGCCGGTGCAAGCAGCGTTGCGATGCACACCATCCTCCTGATGACCGTCCTCGCCGTCGCCCTCACCATCCCGCTCGCCCTCTTCGCCGAGGATCTCTTCGTCCTCATGGGGGCGGGCGACGCCGTCGGCCTCGCCACGGCGTATGCACGGATCCTCTTTATGGGGACGTTTGCACTCCTCTTCGGGGAGGTCGCCTACGCGCTCATGCACGGCGAAGGCGACGCAAAACGGACGATGTACGCGATGGCCGCAGGGGCGGTGGCAAACATCATCCTCGACCCGATCCTGATCTACACGTTCGATATGGGGATAGCGGGGGCCGCATGGGCGACCATCATCGCGGAGATCATCTCCGCCGTCCCGATGGTCTACTGGCTCTTCATCAAGAGGGATACCTACGTCTCCCTCCACCTCCGCGAATTCGTCCCCGACCCTGCGATCGCGCGGGAGATCCTGCGCGTCGGCCTTCCGGCCGCCGCCGAACAGCTCTCGCTCGCCGTGATGGCGCTCGTCTTAAACGGCATCATCGTCCTCATCTCGAGTACGGACGGGGTCGCCATCTACTCGACCGGGTGGCGGGTTGTGAGCATCGGGCTGACGCCGATCCTCGCCATAGCGACGGCGGTGGTCGCGGTCACCGGCGCCTCCTACGGGGCGCGGGCATATGCCCGGATGGAGTCCGCCCTCGTCTACGCCATCAGGCTCGGGACCGGGATCGGTATCGGGCTTGCGGCGGCCACGTTCGTCTTTGCCCCCCGGATTGCCGCGCTCTTTGCGGCTCCGGGCGACGCCGCCGGGATCACCCCCGAACTGACGGTCTTCCTCCAGGTGATGAGCCTGGTCTACCCGATGGTCGGGTTCGGCCTCTTCTCGGCGTCGTTCTTCCAGGGGACAGGGCTCGGGGCGCGGTCGCTCACGATCACGATCATGCAGAACGTCGTCCTTTCGACCCTGCTCGCCTGGATCTTCGCGATAGAACTCGGGTTCGGGCTCTCCGGGGTCTGGTGGGGCGTTGCCGCCGGGAACGCCATCGGTGCGATCCTCGGCTACGCCTGGGCACGCCGCTACACGGCGGGGCTCAGGGTCCGGCAGCCCGTGGCGGCGGCAGCAGCGTGAAAATTGGGGGTTCTTACCCTCAACCCATCTCTTCTTCGTCGTCGGTCCCGGTATGGACGACCTCGCGTAGCAGAAAGCGGAACGATGCGCCGAGGTCCGGCCTCCCGGAGACCCGGTCCTCGACCCAGATCCGGCCGCCGTAGCGGGCGACCAGCAGCCCGACGATGTAGAGGCCGAGCCCTTCCCCGCAGCCCCGGCGCCGTTCAAAGAGCCCTTCTTTCATCTCGTCCGGGATGCCGGGACCGGTATCGTCCACGCTCACCATCACGGTGCGGTCCTCCTCGGGGTAGTCTTCTACGCGGATTGCGACCCGGACGTCCGGGCCCCCATAGGTGACGGCGTTCCCGACGAGGTTGGCAAAGATCTCGGGCAGGAGGTCGTCCGCCCAGACCTCCGCCGTGGCGCCGTCGAACGTGACCGGCGCGTCGGGGATACGCTCGAGTTCCGCACGGATCACGCTGCCGAGGTGGACCGGCGCGAGATCGGGGGATGCCTGGTGGATACGCCGGATCGTCGAGACGTTCTGGAGGATGCCCGTGCTCTTCCGGACGCTTCCCCGGATCTTCTTTGCGTACTCGAGCGCGTCGCCTTCCAGCATCTCGAGCAGGAGGTCGCAGTAGAGGCTCGCGACGTTCTCCGCGTTCTTGATGTCGTGGGTCATGACGTCGAGGTAGAGGTTCGTCTCGTGATGGGCCGCCTCCAGCCGTTTGTGGAGCATGCTCCGGAGGACGCCCGAGCCGATCTCCCGGCCGATTGCTTCGAGAAGGTGGCGTTCGTCGTCCCCGATCCCGTCCTTTGACCTGCTGCCGAGGAAGAGCGCCCCGACCACAACCGATTCCGCGAGGATCGGGATGCAGGCGAGCGACGAGACGCCGAGCGACGAGAGGATCTCTTCCCCGGCCGGCCCCGGATCGCTGCTCTCTTCGAGATACCGCGGCTGTCCGGCGACGAAGACGAAGTTCCAGGGCCAGTGGTGGACCTTGATGACCCGGTTGCGGGCAAGGAACTTTCCCGGGACCGCGTGGTGGTAGCGTGTCCGTGCCGCCGTCCGTTCCGGGTTTAAGAGGTAGGTCAGCCCCACGTCGAAGTCGAGGAGGTCGAGCGCCTTTGCGAGCGACGCCTCGAGCAGTTCGTCGAGCGAGAGGGAGGATGCGGAGACTCCCATGATCTGGTTGAGGACCAGGAGCTGCCGGTTCGAGGAGACCAGCCGTTCGCCTGCGGTCTTCTGGTCGGTGACGTCGTGGATGGTCCCCTGGATGAGGACGGGCGTACCGTCGTCGCCGCAGACGTTCTGGACGAACTCATGGACCCACCGCAGCGTTCCGTCCCTGCGCCGGATCCGGTACACCCGGTCGGTGGAGAAGCCGGCGGCGGTCTGCAGCCGTCCGCTGCTCTCCTGGAGGAGGGGAAGGTCGTCCGGGTGCACGATCGCGTCCCAGGATACGGTCCCGGCGAGGAACTCGTCGGCGGCATACCCGGTGATCCCCTCCACCGCACCCTGGAGGAAGATGGGGTTTGAGTCGGCCGTCTTCTGGTAGGCGATGCCCTGGAAGTCGCGGACAAACGACCGGTACCGCTCCTCCTCGTCCATTCTCCGGAGAGCCCGGCCGAGCATATCCGCGGCGACCTCGATGAGGCACTCCTCGTCGGCGGAGAAGGCGGTCCCCGGCGATGGTGGCCGGCTCCCGGGATAGACCGCCTCCACGCTTCCGGCCTGCCGTCCTCCGACCTGTATCGTGGCGGCAATCTTTTTCGATGAGTCGCGGTAGCGGTGGGTATAGACCGCGTCGCCGTGGGTGATCCGGATGCCTACCCGTTCGGGATGGCGGAACCCGGACGGGAGAAGCCGGGCGACCTCGCGGAAGAGGTCGTCCGTGGACGAGATCCCTGCGTCGACCAGCCGCGAGAGCCCATGAAGGGTTCGCAGTCCCCGCACCCGCTCCGTCCCCTCGTCCGTTCCGGGGCGCGGCCGGGTGTTGTGTCGCAGGCGAACGACCCACATCCCCGCAAACGGCTCATGCCGCATCTTCCTGCTCGAGCAGGAGATCCGCTCCTCTCTCCCCCGGACGGGAAGATCGAGATCCGAGACCTCGTTGCCGGCGTTCAGCGCATCAAAGAGCCGTCCTGCTTCCCCAATATCCCGGAGGTGCGGAAAGAGGTGCTTCTTGAGAACCCGGCGGGCGTCGTGCCCCAGGATCTCCTCTTTTCGGGCGTCGAGGAGACTCATGATCCGGGCGTTCGCCCAGGCCACCTTCATCTCCCGGTCGAGCACGAGGATCCCTACGTCGGGCTCGTCGATGAGCTGGAATGCCTGTCCTGATTGAGTAACTAGAGAATCCACTATGCTCATGTGAGTGTCTCGCCCCCCTGGCGGTTAGTATTTTGTCTTGATTATATTAATAAAATGATATGCGTGGGGGTAGGAGATCTCCGCTATTTAACCCCCAGGAGCCGGATCTCTGCCGGGTGCCGGAAGACCCTTTTCGCCCTCCGCGATGCCTGAGGATCCGGTGCGGCTCCGGGAGCAGCCTACAGGAGCCCGATCCGGCCGAGCGCCGGTGAGAGCGACGTCAGGTGGCCCTGGAGATAGACCGTCTCCCGGGGATCGGCGCCCATCGCGAGCGCGAGAAGTTCGGTGACGTGGAGCACCGGGATGCCGATGTGGTCGTATACGAGCTCGCACCCCGGGCAGTCGACGACCATGACGTCAAGATCGTTCTCCGCAAAGTCCAGGCAGGCGAGCCGGTTCAGCCGGGAGAGCTCGTTGGCATGGCCGCTTAAGTGCCGGTCAAAGAGGTTCTTGACCCCGCCGCAGCAGTACTGCTCCATCCTGCTCCTGACGACCTGCGCCCCCGTGATCGCCGCGAGGTTCTGCAGCCCCGGCGGAACGGCGAGGCTGCCGTTCATCTTCCGGTAGTGGCAGCTGACATGCACCCCGACGCGCAGCCCCGAGAGCCGCGTCTCGATGAGACCACGGATCTCGTCGAGATAGAGCGGATAGAGATTCAGGATGTTTGCCACCGAGAAGATCTCCGGACTGCCGACCTCCCGCCCGATCCCGGCGAGCGCCTCGTTTGCCGCGGCCCGGTTGGCGCTTCCGGAGAGGAGTTCCAGCGCGGCGGCATACGAGTCGCTGCATGTCGGGCAGATCCCGGTTACGGCGATCTCGTCGTCCGCACCCCACAGGTCCTGGATGACGCTGAGGTTCCGGGCGGTCAGGAGCAGGCGGTCTGCAAACCCGGCGCCGCCCATGTAATGCGGAGCACCCCCGCAGCAGGTCTGCGATCTCGAGGTCACGTACCGGACGCCGAGCGCGTCGAAGATCCTGCGCTGGGAGGCGTCGGCGCCGGGGTAGTTGAAGGCGCAGCAGGACCTGAGGTGGAAGACCCGGTCGGGAGGGGCGAGCGGGCGTGCCGGCTCCGTCCCATTCGGCGGGGAGAAGGCCGATGCCCCGACCGGGTTTTCGAGCAGACTCCTGACCTCGTCGGCGGCCCGCCCGTCCACCCGGTACGGGTACCGGACGACCTTCGCGACGAAGTTTGCGAGCCTGCCCTTGCTCGCGTAGACCGGGAAGAAGGCGTGAGAAGGGAGACATCCCCGGTCAAGGAGCATCCGCCGGAAGATCGGTTGCACATGCTCCGCCTCGTACACGGCGTTGATGATCCCGCCGATGCTGACCGACCGCGGGCAGACCGTCTCGCAGGAGTAGCACTGGACGCAGTCGGCGAGGTTGACCTCCGGCCGCCGCCCCGCCTGGAGGGCTGCGGTCACCCGCCGGGCAAGGTATCCGGGATCCCCGTTCGCCCCGGGATCGTTGATCCGTGCGGGACAGTAGGGCGTGCAGGAGCCGCATGCGTTGCAGAGCCGGAAGTTCCGGAGCCGCGGGTCACCCGAACCGAGCAGACAGCGGACGGTCCCCTCCGTGATTGCGTCATGGATCATCTGCCGGTCCGGCCACGGGAGGGCTCTACCGAGCATGGTGCAACCCGGGGCCCGTCCCCGCGGCCTCTATGCTGCGTATCCGAAGACCGGCTCTCGACCATGCTCCCGGCGCGCGTGCAGGCCCGTCGAACGGCCTGCATCGCTTCCAGTATCGATTCATCGCTCCCCCCATGTTCATAACGTCGTCGGGGTACGATCCTGCGAGGATCACTTAATGGTTTGGATCGGGATCTCCCGCACCGTGCCGGTGAGAAGCCCAAGGAAGCATTGGCTTCCCGACATCGCCGGGTGGCCCGAAAAACCATGGGGGAGGCGGTGGCCGGCGTATCGGGGCGGAGGGAGGGCAGAAAAAGAGGGAGAATTAGAGGTTCTCGAGACGCTTGTTCACGGTATCCCAGTTCACGACGTTCCAGAACGCCTCGATGAACCCGGCCCGGTTGTTCCGGTGATCGACATAGTATGCGTGCTCCCAGACGTCGAGCACCATCAGGATGGAGAAGTTCGGGTAGACGTTGACGTTGTGCTTCTCGATCTGCATGATCATGAGCCGGTCGGTCAGGGCATCGTGTGCCAGCGCCGCCCAGCCCGACCCTTCGGCGCTCGCGGCCGCCTTCGTGAACTCGGCCTTGAACCGGTCGAAGGACCCCCACTCCCGGTCGATCCGGTCGGCAAGGGCGCCGGTCGGCTTCCCGCCGCCGCCCTTCCCGGCCGGGGCCATGGTCGGCCAGAAGAGGGTGTGCAGGACGTGTCCGCCGATGTTGAACGAGAGTTCTTTCAAGAGCGCTTTCATGTCCACTTCAGCGCCTTCCTGGCGCGCTTTCTCGAGTTTCTCGAGGTTTGCGTTCGCGCCGGTGACGTAGGCCTGGTGGTGCTTATCGTGGTGCAGGGTGAGCTGTTCCTTCGAGATATGCGGCTCGAGGGCGTCCGGTGCATAGGGCAGGGGAGGCAGCTCGTATTTCTTCAGGGCCGTTGCCATCTTCTGTTCAGCCATAGGTATCAATCGCCCTGTTGGAGAGCGATCTATTTTATCGTGTCGGTGGGGGCCCCGGGGTCCTGCCATCCGGGAGAAGTCCAATCCGGTCTCTCTCCGGCCGGCACCGATAACCTTTAAATATGCCGATACGATGGGTGGTATCCGAGTCCTCGCGCGCGTTCCGGTGCACGGGACCCTGCGGGCTCCTGGACCCCCGCGAGACTCTCCGGAGATCGGTGAACCCTCTATGAAGACGGCAGCACGCATCTCGCTCTTTACCGTCATGCTCCTGATGCTGATAGCGCTCGTCTTCCTGCACGACCTCCACCTGATACTCACCGGGGCCGGCTGGAGCCTCCCGGCACGAGCGATCACCCTCGTCCTCGTCGGGGTCACGGCGTTCGGGGTGATCCAGTTCCTGAGCTACGCCGACCATCTCCTGCGGTCGCTCTATGCCTACCGGGGGAGTCCTGGAGTTCCGGCCGGGGACGGTCCTGCCCGTGCCGGCGTCGCCGTCTTCATCCCCGTCTACAACGAGGAGCCCCGTGTCGTCGAGGCCTGTATCCGGGCATGCATGGCTATCGCCTACCCCGACGTCCGGGTCTTCCTCCTCGATGACTCCACCGATGAGGGGAAACGGGCGGTGATGCAGGAGTTCGCCCGGAGGTACAACGTCCGTTATGTTCATCGAGACCATCGGAGGGGCTTTAAGGCCGGGGCGATCAACCATGCCCTCTCCCTCCTCGGCGACGAGACGCCCTACCTCCTCGTGCTCGACGCCGACCAGCAGGTGAAGCCGGCGATCCTCGCCGACCTCATCCCGGTTCTCGAGGCCGATCCCGGCGCCTCCTTCGTCCAGACCCCGCAGTTCTTCCGGTCGGAGAAGAACGACGCGATAAGCGTCACGTTCTCCTACCAGCAGCACATCTACAACAAGCATGTCTGCAGGGGGCTCTGCGTCAACCGGACCGCCATGCTGACCGGCTCAAACTGCATCTTCCGGGTGAGCCACCTTGCCGCCATCGGGGGCATGGACGAGACGTGCATCGCCGAGGATATCGCCACCGCCTTTGCTTTCCATCTCCGGGGGCGCCGGGGGATCTTCATCGACGCGGTCTACGCCGAAGGGATCGCCCCGCCGAACCTTGCCGCCTACTTCACCCAGCAGCTCCGCTGGGCATACGGGAACACCCGGCTCCTGCTGACCATCTTCCGGAGCCTCGCGGCGGCCCCCCGGAGCATGCCCTCGCTCCAGTGGATCGAGTTCGTCGTGATCGTCTCCATGTACCTGCTCGGCGGGGTGAACGTGGCACTCTTCCTCCTTCCCGTCGCGACACTGCTCTTCGCCATCCCGATCCTGCCGGTCTGGCTCCCGTCGGTCTTTGCCGTGGTGCTCGTGGTGGTGATCGGCATCCAGGTCGTCATCAGCATCCGCGAGCGGCAGTACTCCCTCCGCGACCTTGCGTTCTCGCAGGCGATCTTCAACACGCTCGCGTTCGTCTACGCCCGGGCGATCCTCTACGCCGTCTCCGGCAAGGAGATGCCGTTCGTCGTGACGCCGAAGGTGGCGCCGGGGCAGGGCGGTCCGCCCCGCGTCAGGATCATGCCGGTCCTTCTCGTGATTGCGGCGATCCTTGTCTCCATGACCGTCGGTATCCTGCGGCTCGCCGCCGGGGAAGCGGGTGGTAGCGCACCGGTGATCCCGTTCTTCTGGGCCGGGTATACGCTCCTCGTCCTCTCGTCGTTCCTGGTCGTCTGGCGGCGGGAGGGAAGACAGGTGCCGGGGGAGAGTCCGGAGGAGCCGGTCAAAAAAAGGTCGTATGGGTGAGGGGTGTTACCTGAATCTCTGCCAGAGGATCCTGCCCATCACCCGGAAGGTGAAGTCGAGCTCCTCGAAGCTCGGGATCCCGTTCTCCCTGAGGACCTTGCGGCCCCGGTCCATGGACTCGCCGCCGAGCAGCGTCCCGACGATCATGTTCTCGGTCTTCTCTGAGAACCGGGTGATCTGGTTGGCGAGCTGCTCTGAGCCGATGACCAGGTTCGGGAACCCGACGACGAAGGCGATATCCCAGCAGTCCTGGTGCTTGGCAAGGACATTGAACGTCTGCTCGAACCTTTTTTCGTTGGCGTCGCCGAGCAGGTCGATCGGGTTGCCCTTGTTCCAGAACTCGGGCAGGAGCTCGTTGAGTTCCTGCAGGACCTTCTGCGGCAGGTTGATGATGTCGATGCCGTAGCGTTCGGCGTAGTCGGAGGAGAGCACCGCAAATCCGCCGGCGTTCGTGATCACGACCGCACGCCTTCCCCGGGGGTAGCCCTTCGGGGTCGCGAGCATCTCTGCGACCTGGAACGTGCCGGTCAGGGTGTGGACGGGGATGACGCCGGACTCGCGGAAGGCTTCCATGTAGACGTCATACGATCCGGAGAGCGAACCTGTGTGGGACGAAGCCGCTGCCTGGCCTTTCGCGGAGGAGCCGGATTTGATCGCCACGACGGGTTTGGTCTTTGAGACTTCGCTGACCACCTTCATGAAGGTCTTGCCGTCCTGGATCTCCTCGATGTAGAGGATGATGCCCTTGGTCTTGGGGTCACGCTCCACGAACCGGAGGTAGTCAATGAAGTTGAGGTCCGCCTGGTTGCCCACCGAGACGACGACGGAGAAACCGATGTCCTGCTTGATGCTCCAGTCGACCACCGTGTTGACGATAGCCCCGCTCTGGGAGATGAAGGCGATGTTGCCGGGTTTCGGGGACTGGTGGACGTAGGTGGTGTCGATGCCCTTGGGGGGGATGATCAGGCCGAGGCAGTTCGGGCCGATGATCCGCGTGCCGTAGCGCTTTGCGATCTCAAGGACCCGGTCCTCGAGCGCCTTTCCTCCCTCACCCATCTCCTTGAACCCGGCGGTGACGATGACCGCCATCGAGACTCCCTTCTGCCCGCACTCCTCGATGACGCTCGGCACATGCTTTGCGGGGACGGTGATGACCGCCATATCGACGGGGTTCGGGATATCGAGGATGGAGGGATAGGCTTTGAGCCCCTGGACCTCACCACGTTTGTTGTTGACGGGGTAGAGCTGTCCGGGGAAGTGGAGGAGGTTGTGCATCACGGCGTAGCCCATCTTCTTTGGCTCAGACGAGGCGCCGATGACGGCGATCGACCGGGGGGTGAAGTACTCGATCGGCACGAACGGCCGCTCTTTTGCCACCTTCTCG
>DALN01000143.1 GCA_002499455.1 Methanoculleus sp. UBA77
CCCTCGCCCTCTCATTCTCGAACCGGGAGGATTCTCTCCGGACGGGCCGGCAGGGGGACAACCTATATCCCGCACCCCGCCCCCTCACCGAGCATGCCCGCCGGCATACCGCAGGCAAAAAGCCTCCCCGCCGACCTCGTCGCCGGGACGACCACCGCCCTCGTCGGCATCCCCCAGGTGATGGGGTTCGCTCTCGTCGCCGGGATCAACCCCGTCTACGGCCTCTACACCGCCGCGTTCTCGACGGCGATCGGGGCGTTCCTCACCGGCTCCACCTACCTCAAGGTGATGCTCTCAAACGTCCTCGCGGTCTCGATCTACTCGGTCCTCGCCCCGGTCCCTGAGGCCGACGTCCCCGCCACCCTCTTCGTCCTCACGCTCCTCGTCGGCACCTTCCAGCTCGGCTTCGGGCTCATCAGGGCGGGCAGCCTGACCCGGTTCATATCGAACTCCGTCCTCACGGGATTCGTCACGGGAGCAGCCCTCCTCATCGTCCTCGGCCAGCTTGGCAACCTCACCGGCTACCGGCTCCCGCGTGAGGCGATCCAGCTCCTCGCCATCCCCGACCTCGTCCTCCACGCGGGCGAGATCCAGCCCGAGGCGCTCGCCGTCGGGNNGTCGCCCTCCTCCTCCCCGTCATCATCGCGACCCTCCTCGTCCGGATCGCGCTCCCGGAGGTCGCGATCGTCGGCGACATCGCCGCGATCCCCGCCGGCCTCCCGGTCCCCGTCATCCCCGATCTCACCCTCGCGCCCGGCCTCCTGGTTCCGGCGCTCGCGCTTGCCATCATCGGGCTCGTGATGGCCGTCGGGGTCACCGAGACGACCCCGGAACCCGACGGGACCATCGCCGACGTGAACCGGGACTTTGCCGGGCAGGGAGCGACAAACATCCTCGCAAGCTTCCTCCAGTGCGCACCGGCGGGCGGCTCTCTCTCCGCGACGGCGTTGAACGTCGCCGCGGGGGCAGAGACCCGGGCGGCAAACCTCATCTCGGGCGTCATCGTCGGGGCGGTCATCCTCGTCGCCGGGCCGCTCGCGGAACTCATCCCCCTCCCGGCGCTTGCAGGCATCCTGATCCTCATCGGGATAGAACTCATCTACCAGCCCCGCGAGATCACCTGCATCTGGAAGTACTCCCGCCCGGGACGCTGGGGGATGGCCGCCACCTTCATCTCCACCCAGGTCCTCCCGCTCCAGTACAGCATCTACGTCGGCGTCCTCCTCTCGCTCGTCATCTACCTCGTCACCTCGACCCGGGAGGCGACCGTCGTCCGCCTCGTCCCGGTCGGCGGGGGGATGTTCCGGGAAGACCCGGCTCCCGACCGGCTTCTCGCCGGCGAGATCACCATCCTCTCGATCTACGGCAGCGTCTACTTCGCCACCCTCCGCGCGATCGAACGGTCGCTCCCGTCCCCGGAGAGGGCGGAAGGCGCCGTCGTCATCCTCGCCCTCCGGGGCAGGGTCGAGGCCGGCATCGGACTCTTCCGGATGCTGGAGCGCTACGCCCGGCAGGTCCAGACCCACGGAGGCCGGCTCATCCTCGCCGAGGTCGAGCCCCGGCTTCTTGCGGGCCTCGAAGAGAGCGGAGCGGCCGCGATCATCGGCCGGGAGAAGATCTTCCTCGCGACCCCGATCATCGGCGAGTCGCTCCAGGAGGCGATCCGGGCGGCGGAAGCCGGGGCGTGAGATCCCGGCCGGAAAAACTCTATCTCGTCGGGCGCCCAACACCTCCCTCTAGATATGACCGCCAGGAACCTTCCCCCCCCCGCCCGGATTGCAATCGTCGGGGCTGCGGTCGTCATCGTGCTCGCGGGGATCCAGGCAGCCACCTCGATCCTGGGCCCGTTTCTCGTCGCCGTCTTCTTTGCGATGATCACCGCTCCCGTCATGGCATGGCTGAAGCGCCGGGGGATGCCGCCGGTCCTCGCCGCCGGGACGGTGGTCGCGGGGCTCATCGCGATCCTTGTCGGGACAATGGCCTTCCTCGGTGCGGCCCTCACCGGGTTCCTCCTCACCCTGCCGCAGTACGAGGAGGCGCTCGAGGCGCAGGTCGCCATGCTCTCAGAGTTCGGCATCGATCCCGCCGGGTTCAGGATATGGGACTACATCGACCGGGGATACGTCATCCAGGAGATCGCCGGGCTTGCCCAGCAGGTCGGGACCCTGGTCTTTGACGCGGTCATCGTCGCGATAGCGATCGGCTTCCTCCTCCTCGAGGCGCCCCGGCTCGGCGCCGGACTCGCGCGATACCTGGGTGCGGACAGCCCCCCGTTCCAGCGCCTCTCCCAGTCGGGCCGGCTCCTCATCGACTACGTCGTCGTCAGGACGAAGGTCAACCTGATCACCGGCGTCGGGACCGGGCTCTTCCTCACCATCCTCGGGGTCGACTTCGCGGTGCTCTGGGGCTTTATCGCCTTCGTCCTGAGCTACGTCCCCTACATCGGCCTCATCGCCGCCGCGATCCCGCCCACGCTCCTCGCCCTCGTCGAGTACGGCCCGGTGGGAGCGATTGCCGTCATCGCCGCCATCGCCCTCATCGACGCCGCCGCCGAGAACCTCATCCTCCCCCGGATGGCCGGGAGGGACCTCGATCTCTCCCCGTTCGTTGTCCTCTTCTCCGTCATATTCTGGGGCTTCATCCTCGGGGCAGTCGGGGTCTTCCTCGCCATACCCCTGACGATCGCGGTGAAGCTCTTCCTCGAGAGCTGGGAGGAGACCCGGTGGATCGGGGAGTTGATGGGGGCGGGGGACCGGCGGAAGTAACTGCCGGGCCGACCGCAGGGGATATATATCCCCGACCATATTCTGGCCTGCAACAAGAGTTGGCAGGTGAGGAGTATGAGCGATCTGATAGCCATCGCATATGATGGCGAGGATACCGCATTCCGGGTCAGAGACAGGCTGTTGAGCCTCTCCCGGGAGCACGTCATCGAACTCGAGGATCTGGTGGTCGTCGTCCACCGCCGGGACGGGAAGACCGAGATCAAGCAGGCCACCGACCTGACCGGTATGGGAGCGCTCTCCGGCGCCTTCTGGGGGCTCCTGATCGGCCTGATCTTCTTTGCCCCCATCTTCGGGCTTGCCATCGGCGCGATCGCCGGGGCGCTCGCGGGACGTTTCTCCGACTACGGCATCGACGATAAATTCATCAAAGAAGTCGCCGAGAATGTCGGGCCCGGCAACTCCGCGGTCTTCCTGCTCGTCAAGAAGATGACGCCCGACAGGGTTGTCGCCGCCATCAAGGACTACGGCGGCCACGTCGTCCGGACCTCGCTCTCGGAGGCGGAGGAGGAGAACCTCCGCGGCGCTTTCGGTGCCGGGAGCGCGGCACAGGCCCCGTCGCCCCCGATGTGAGCGACGACATCCCACCTATTTTCGGAAGGATAATCCCTGATTAACGCCCAGATATTCGGGGCAACTGTCCGTCTCCACGACCAGGAATGGAGAACAGGACGGAGTAGTTCGCAGCAGTATCCATATGGTGCACGATGCGGGAAGTCAGAGTTACGAGAACCAAACGGAACGGGGCGCTCGAGATCGGGTTCCAGTTCAAATCGATGGATCAACTCCTCGATCCGGATGACCCGTCCCCTCTCCCTGCCCGGGAGCTCACGGAGTTTGCCGAAGACTACATCGCCGGCTACCTCAACGGCTACAACCTCAAGGCGGTCACCGGCATCAGTATCGGGCTTCCCCGGAAGTCGCTCTCCCCGGATGTTGCCGCGCTCCTTCCGGAGACGGTTCGGCGGCACTTCTCGTTCCGGATAGCCGACCTCAGCAACGACATCCGGGTCTCCTTCGAGGAAGGGAGAGTCAGTCTCGCCATCGCCATACTCAACGTGGCCGTCACCAGCCTGTTCATCACATTCGTCGCCGGGTATCTTGATCAGGCCGTCGTCATCCTGCTCAGCGCCCTCTTCACCATCTTAAACTGGGTGACGATCTGGGACACCTACGAGCATTTCGTCTACGACTACCGGCGCAGGGTACGGAAACGCCAGATATACCGGAAACTCGCAGGCATCGAAGTCCGGGCCGAGGAGTGGTGAGGCCGTGGTCCCGGAGAACGCAAGGCGTTTATGAAAACACCGCCCTAACGCCATACCATGAAGAGACCGGCCGGCCTCTACCTCGCCTACCTTCTCCAGATCCTCATCGCCGCAAACGTCCTCCTCGCGTTCTCGCTCGGCGAATACTCGCAGGTCTTCGGCGGCGTTGTCGGGCTTTGCCTGACGCTGGTCCCCGCCGTCGTCACCCGCCGGTGGAGCCTGACGCTCCCCTGGCAGGTCAACCTCCTCATCGCCCTCTCGCTCTATCTCCACGTCGCCGGCGAGATCCAGGGGTTCTACGTCCTCTACTACCCCTACTACGACAAGATCGCCCACCTCGTCTCCGGCATAACCGTCTCGGTGCTCGCCTTCGTCATCGTCCTGCTCCTCGACCGGTTCGGCAGGCTGAACCTCACGCGGTGGATGATCGTGGGGTTCATCATCATCGCCGCGATGGCGATGGAGGGGTTCTGGGAGATCTACGAATGGCTCTTTGACACCTTTCTCGGGACGAACCTCCAGTATGACCTCGACGACACCATGCTCGATATGATCTCCGTCCTCATCGGCGCGATCGTCGTCGCGCTCGCCGGGAACCGCTACCTCACCAGGTTCTCAAAGGAGGAGATCGCCGGCAGGATGGTGGTCTCCAAAGAGGCTCCCTCCGGGTGACGGCCAAAACCTTTTTCCGGTGTGCCCCGGAGAGGGGGCGCCATGCTCGAGCAGATGGAGACGGGTGCAGGAAACGTCGTCGGGTTCCGGTTCGACGGCGAGATGACGGACGAAGACTACGCCGCGAGGTTGATCCCGGCGCTTGAGGTGGCCGCGAGAACCCACCCCGTCATCCGGATCCTCTTCGTGATCGTGGGCTTCCACGGCTGGAAACCCCGCGGGCACTGGGAGGCCCTCAAGCGGTGGTACGGGACTGCGCGGGTCGACCGGATCGCCGTCACCGGCGGCGAGAGGTGGGAGGAGTGGATGAACCGTCTGCCCGGACTCTTCGTCGGGTTTACCGGGATCGACGTCCGCTTCTTCTCCGACGACCACCTCGATACAGCCCTCGACTGGCTGCGGGAACCGGCCGGCGCAGAGGTGCCCGCTCCGGAGACGGGATAGACGCCGGAACAGCCTGTTCTCCGGGGAACGGGCAACCCTTTTTACCGCCGGCAACCAACCATGATCAGGCAGATACGGGCTTTATGCGCTATTATAAGGATATTATCTTCGAAAAACCCCGGGCGGAAGAGATCCGGCGTCTCGGCCTGCTCCCGGCAGACCTGCACTTCCATACCCGGCACTCCGACTCCGTCACCTCAGTCCGGGACGCCCTGCGCCTCGCGGCCCGGCGGGGGATCGGGCTTGCGATCACCGACCACAACCAGACGAGCGGGGTCGTCGAGGCAGAACGGCTGAACCCCGGCGTCCCCCTCATCCCCGGGATCGAGGTCAGCGCCAACGACGGTCCGCACCTCCTCTTCTACTTCTACACGGTCGCCGACCTCGTCGACTTTTACCGGCGCCATATCGAGAAGAACCGGAGGAACGGACCGTATACCGCGATACGCCTCGATACCCCGGAGCTCCTCGATCGCCGGGAGGGTTACGCCTGCATCGCCGCGGAAGCCCACCCCTGCGGCTACGCGTTCCTGAACCGGGGGGTCGAGCGGTGCGTCGCGGGGAGGTGCATCGGCCAGGAGGTCTTCTCCCGCCTCGACGCTCTGGAGGTGATCTGCGGCGGGATGGCCCGGTCCCATAACCTGAAGGCCGCCGGGCTCGCCGCCGCCCACAACCTGGGCCGGACCGGGGGGACGGACGGCCACCTCCTCCACGAGCTCGGCGGGGTCGTCACCTGCGCCGAGGCCGATACCGTGGAGGAGTTCCTGGACGCCATCCGGGCCAGGAACACCGTCATCATCGGCCGCGAGCGGCCGCTCGTCGAGAAGGCGGTGATGGGGACCGCGGTCCTCCCCCACCACCTCCTCTACACCGTCCCCCTCCTCCAGGCCCGGTGGGAGCAGGGGCTCCCCCGGATACGGAGGTTCGTCCGCAGCCGGCTGAATCCCCGGCCGGGCGGCGGGCGAGGCCGGGACAGCGACGCCCTCGCCCGGACACGGAACGATCGCCCCCGGTAGTCCGGTTCATATCCCGGAGAGAGCATACGGATATATAGTACGAGAAATGCCTTGATGGCACCATGGCAAACGCAATCTTCGGTGCCAGTTCGCCCGGACTCAACACGAGAGTCCCCCTGCCCCGGTGGCTTGTGGCGCTCCAGGGCCTCATCGCCGTCGCCTTCGGCATCCTCCTTCTGGCGTATCCTACCGGTATCCTCATCGTCCTTACCGTGCTCCTCGGGATATTCTGGCTGATCAACGGCATATTCGTCCTGGCAAGCCTCGTCTCGAACCGATCGGACCGGAGGTGGAAGACGCTCGTCGGTCTCCTCGGCGTCGTCGCCGGCATCCTGGTCCTCGCCTATCCGCTCTACAGCACCGTCATCCTCCCGTCGCTCCTCGCCATCATCGTCGGCGTGATAGGGCTGGTCGTCGGGGCCGTCCACCTGGTGCGGGGTTTTTCAGGCGCCGGGCCGGGAGCAGGCGTCATCGGCATCGTGAGCATCATCTTCGCTCTCATCCTGATCGCCCATCCGTTCCTCGCCGCTCTCGCGGTGGTCATGGTCATCGCGGTTCTCGCCATCATCGGTGGGGCTCTCGCGATCGTCTTTGCGCTCCGGATGCCCGCGTGACGACGCACCTCGCATCCCTCGCCCGGGTTGCCGTCATCGGCGCCATCGCCGTCACCGGGATGCACCTCGGCGCCCCGGTCGTCAACCCGGTCCTCGTCGGGTTCATCCTGGCGGTCGTCGTCACGCCGGCCGTGCGTCGCCTGGAAGGGCGGGGACTGCCCCGGCCGGGGGCGGTGCTGGCGGCGACCGGGGCGATCGCCGGGATTGCCCTGCTGCTCGTCGCGGTCTTCAGCCTCTCCCTGATCGAACTCGACAGCGCCCTGCCCGCCTACCAGGACCTCCTGCAAGCACAACTTCAGGGGGTGCAGTCATGGCTTGCGGACCGGGGCGTCCCGGTATCGGTCCGGCCGCCCGAAGCACCGGACGGATCCGCCCTCATCCCGCCGCTCTGGGAGATCCTCACCGGACTCTCCGTCCTGGTCGTCGACTTCCTGGTCAGCCTGATCGTGACCGTCGTCATGCTGCTCGAGGCGGACTCGTTCCGCGCAAAACTCGTACGAAGCCTGGACGACGGCGCCAGGGCGGAACTCAGCCGCTCTGCGAGCAACCTGGTCGCATACGTCTCCCTCTCCACCCGGAGCGGGCTTGCGGCCGGTATCGCTGTCGCGCTCCTCCTGCTGCTCCTCGGGATCGAGGCCCCGGCGCTCTGGGCGGCCCTCATCGTCGTGCTCGGCTACATCCCCTACTTCGGGCGGCCCATCGCCTCGGTGCCCCCGATCGGTCTTGCCTGGCTCCAGCACGGGCTCCCGGGAGCGCTCGCCGTCGCGGTCGGCATCATCGTCATCGACCTGGTTGTCGGCCGGCTGCTCGTCCCGTACCCCGCCGGGAAGGCGCTCGGAGTCTCCCCCCTGGTGATCGTCCTCTCGATCCTCGCCTGGACGCTGGTGCTCGGCGTGCCGGGACTCTTCCTGGGGGCTCCCCTGGCCCTGGCGGTCAGGGCGATGCTCTCGGTCTCCGAAGAGACCCGGTGGCTGGCGGTGTTGATGGAGCCGCCCGGTGAGGACGACGGGGCAGCGCCGGCCTGAACCCCCCTCTCCATCCGGGAAGAACGGCCTTGAAGCGAGTTCCGGCCCTGCAGAGCCGCCAGAACGCTTCACCTCATCGCGCCGGAGAAGACGACGGTGACGGGGAGAATGGTCGTGAGGACCGGGGGGTATGCCCGGGAGATCACCGCCGGCCAGCCATACCTTTTTTTCTCTGGAGGGCTATAGAGGCACCCATGCTTGACCGGATGAAGGAAAGTTCAGGGGGTGTACTTGGTTTCCGGTTCGACGGGAAACTGAGCGAGAGCGATTATGCAACCATCCTGATCCCGGATCTCGAACGAGCGATGAACGAACGCCCCAAAGTCCGGCTCCTCTTCAAGATCGAGGGATTCCGGAGCTGGAGGCCCGGCGAAGGCTGGGACGCCTTCAAGCAGTGGCCCGGGATCGAACGGGTCGACCGGATCGCGATCGTCGGCGGCGAGCGGTGGCGGGAGTGGATGAACCACATGCCGGGTCTCTTCGTGGGATTCAACGGGATCGACGTCCGCTATTTCCCGGAGAGCCGCCTCCGTGACGCCTGGGGCTGGCTCCGCGAAGGGCTCCTGGTCCCGCCGCAGGCGGCGTGAAATACGTATATACCCCGGGGCCCCAACCCTTCGAGTATGCACTGTCCCGTCTGCGGGCACGACTGCGTCACGGACGCCCGCACACTCCTCGCAGGGCTCCCGGAGCGCTTTTCCCCCTGCCCCGACTGCATGGGGCTCGTCTACGATAAAAGGAGCCCCCCGCCCGATATCGATACGGCCGAGCCCTGTCCCACCTGCGGGAAGAGATTCATCGACGAGGTCTTCGCCGCGATCTACCGGATCATGGCCGCCGAGGGCGATCTTGCCGGGACCGAACCGCTCGCCGCCGTCGGGACGCCGCTCGTCCACCCCGGGATCCCGCTGCGGCGGGCCCCCTACCTCCCGCCCCGGTCGCTCCTCCTCCTCTCCCGGTCGGTCGGGGAGCGGACGGCCGCCCGGCTCATCGCCGAGGTCCCGGAGGTCCGGGGCGTCGTCCGGACGGACGGCGGGACGCCGGGGGTCCGGGACACCGACGCCGCGCCCGTGACATACACGCTGCTTGGCGGCTGCGACGTCCGCGCCGACGTCTTCCCCACCCGTGCGGGGCCCGTCGTCGTCTACAAGCAGCAGTCGGTCATGCACATCGAGTTCCCCCGGGACCACAACGAGAAGATCCTCTCCCTCGAGCGGGAGATCGACCGGTGCCGGCCCCGGACCTTCGTCGACGCCTGCTCGGGCGCCGGGACCCTCGGCCTTGCCGCCGGGAGGGCGGGCATCCCGCGCGTCATCTACAACGACGCCTGGTACGCCGCCGCCTACTGGACCGCCCGCAACCTTGAGGTGAACCGGGAGGCGCTCGGCCTCCGTGAGGTGACGATGCACCGGTCCTACGACGACCTCCGGCGCCTGCCGGTCGGACGGGAACCGATCCTCGTCGCCACCGCCACGGGCGCCGGAGAGGCCGTGGTCTACCAGGGGGATCTGCGGCTGCTCCCGGATCTCCTCCCCGCGGGGATCGATCTTACCGCCCTCGACCTCTTCGAGAAGGAGGACGCGGAGAGGACCGAGCGGATCGCCCGGGCCTGGCGGACCCGGGTGGGCGGAGTTATTTTTATCCCGTAGACACCATTACATACGGGGACTAGCCCGGGTGGCTCGGCGTCACCTGTCAGCCGAAACCGTCGTCATGCGGTGGGCGAAGTCCGAGGAAGGCCGCAGCGGCCGGCAGGAGCTGCTGCGTCCCGACGGAGAAGCCTCGTCCCATGAGGTCGGCGGAAAGGCACCAAAGTCCCGGAGGGGACGGCGGCCTTTTGCCGCGGGTACCGGTTCAGGCCCGGAAGGGAGCAGACTTACCGTGGACGTTCGGCGCCCATGGGGTTGCGGGGTGGAGGAGGGATGCAGTGGTGAATGCCTGTGCGCACGGTCGACCGAGGACGCGTCCCCAACGGCGATCTCCATGGCAAAGGTAACGATTCTTGGGGCTACAGGGAACGTCGGCGTATTTGCGGCCCATACCATCTCCGAGATCCCGTACGTCAGCGACATGCTGCTCGTCGGGAGGCCCGGACGCGAAGATTTTCTTGCGGGCTGCTGCCGTGACCTCTCTGACTCGTTCGCTGCACGGGGTACCGATGTCCGGATCTCCTACAGCACAACGGTATCGGACGCGCGGGACTCAGACATCATCATCTCCACCGCAGGTGTTCCGCGCCGGGCCGGCCAGGACCGGAACGACCTCGCCTTCGAGAACGCGAAGATCACCGCCGAGACCGCCGAGATCATCGGCCGATGCGCGCCGGACGCCATCTTCTTTCTCGTCACGAATCCCGTCGACGTCATGACCGCGGTCGCCCTGAAGTACTCGGGGTTGAAGCCGAGACAGGTCTTCGGGCTCGGGACGCACCTTGACTCGATGCGCCTGAAGTCTCTCATCGCACGCTACTTCCGGGTCCACGTCAGCGAAGTGCATACCCGTATCATCGGCGAGCACGGCGAGAGCATGGTCCCGCTCTGGTCCGCAACGACGATCGGCGGCATCAGGATCACCAACCTGCCCACCTTCTCGGGACTGCCCGCACAGGAGATGATCGATACCGTCAGGACGAGCGGCGAGGCGATCATCAGGGATAAAGGAGCCACCGTCTACGGGCCGGGTGAAGCAATTGCCACTCTCGTAAAGACGATCCTCGGCGACGAGAACCGGATCCTCACGGTATCCAGCCACATCACGAGCGAGATCCACGGGATCGGCGACGTCTGTATCGGCGTGCCCGCCCGTCTCAACCGGAACGGCGTCTTCCCGGTGCCGATCAGCATCGAGGGCGACGAGGTTGCGGGGTTCCGCGAATCGGTCGAAAAGATCAAAAAGATCACGGCCGAAGTGATGGAACGGCTCGAAGAGGCCCGGTAAGGCAGAAAAAGGGTATGGAAACCCGCTCAAACGAGCGTGGATTCAACAATCTCTGCGCTGCCGACACCTTCAAGGTTCTGGAGCGCTGCTTCGACTTCGTCAGGAGCCCCGGCTTTGTCGGGGACGACGACGACGGCTTTCAGGGCCACGAGGCCAAAGCCGATCGGTTCTTCGCGGATCTCCTGGACCGGGACTGCCGCCGCGATCGCGGCTTTCAGCGCCTCACGGTCGACGTCGGGGGATTCCGGCATGACTTTTAAGATGATGGCTACGTTTCCCATCCGTCACGGCCCCTGGAACCCGCATTTCGGACATGTATAGGCGATACTCTGCTCTCTGCACCGGTAGCACCTGTTGATCTCGTGCGCGCACTCAGGGCACGGGAACCAGGTGGAGCCTTCCTCGGCCATCGTGGCGTTGCAGGAGGTACATCGGTCTTGCGCTGTCATCGTTTCTCCTCGAAAGAGTAACTTATCATATCTCCCCCGCAGCAATTAAAATCTCGGATCGACCAGCGTCCCGATGACCTCCTCGTCAAGGAGGGCCCGGCGGACCCGGTCGTCGTGCCTGCCGCTGACCACCCGTGCCCGGAGACCGCGCTCGAAGACGAACCGGATGAACGCGGGATCGACCTCGTCGGCGACGAGCGCGGCGTCCTCGACGCGCGAGAGGAGTCTCCTGTGGTGGTGGATCCCATCGACCGACTTTAAGAGGAGGAGGTCGGCAGAGAGTTCGTCCGCGACCCAGGCGGCGATGGTGTCGGAGGTGACGTTCCAGGAGTGCGGGAGGGGGTCGGCCCGCCGGAGGGCGCAGTAGGGGAGGAGGACCGTCACCTCGCGGGGCAGGGCGATCTCGGTCGTTACCGGGATGCCCTGCGAGGCGATATACCACCCGAACTGCTCCATGCCGGCGATCGCCATCCAGTGGGCGGTGGTATCGGTGACGTTCAGGCGCCGGACGAGGTCGGCGAACTTCCCGCCGCCGGGGACGATCAGCAGCGGACGGCCGACCTCCCGGAAGGCGGCGAGCAGGTGGCCGACCCGGTCAAAGAGGCTCCCGCCGACCTTGACGACGATTGGAGGAGCAGGCGTTGTCATATCGCTTTGCTATTAAACCGGCGGCTACATAACCCTGCGTATGCGCCGGATCGCCGCAGCCGTACTGCTCTTCTGCCTCATCGCCGGCACCGCCGGAGGTATTGCGATCGTCGAGTTCTGCCCGGACCCCTATCTTGCCGGAGATCTCGACGAGTACCTGGTGATCGAGGGGAAGGGGGTGCTCGACGGCTACATCCTCTCGGACGGCGAAGGGGGGTTCCGGTTCCCGCCGGGGACCAGGATCGACGGGCGGCTGGTGATCGCGCGGAGCGGCCCGGCCTTCGAGCAGACCCACGGCTACCCGCCCGACTTCGAGATGGAGGGGCGGACGGAGCGCATACCGGACGTGATCCCGAACGGGAACCTCCTGATGGGGAACCAGGCCGACGAGCTCCTCCTCTACCACGGGACCACCCTCGTCCAGCAGGTCGCCTGGCCCGCCGACGTCCAGCCCCGGCAGGGGCAGGTCCACTACCTGGTGGACGGCGTCTGGGACCCCCGCCCGCTCTCCATCGGCCAGTCGCGCTTCGCTCCCGCGGCCTTCGAGGACGTCGCGGTGACCGCGTTCGTCGCCCCGGACTGCTCGCACGAGGCCTTCATGGCGGCCGTCGCGGGGGCGGAACGGGAGATCCTTGTAAACGTCTACGAGTTCACCGACGAGAAGATGGCAGAAGCCCTCATCCGCGCCCGCGATCGGGGCGTGGCCGTGACCGTCCTTCTAGAGGGCGGGCCGGTGGGCGGTGTCCCTCCCGAGGAGCGCGCGGTCGCCGGCGCCCTCAACCGGAGCGGCATACCCGTCCTCGCGATGGGGACGACCGATGCCGGCCACGCGAAGTACCGCTACGACCATGCCAAGTATCTCGTCATCGACGAAGAGACGGTCCTCATCGGGAGCGAGAACTTCAAGCCCGGCGGGTATCCGGTGCCGGGGCTGCAGGGCAACCGGGGGTGGGGCGCTTGCCTCGAGAGCCCCGCTCTTGCCGCCTACTTCAGGGAGGTCTTCCTCTGTGACGCCGCGGGCGGGGACATCGCCCCGCTCGAGGGGACGGCGGCCGAGCTCCGGACACCCTGGGCGCCGGCCTACACGGTGGAGTTCCCCGCCTGCCACGCGGAGGGCGCGCGGGTGACCCCGGTCCTCTCCCCCGACACGAGCGCCCTCATCCTCGACCTGATCGAGAGTGCAGAAGAGAGCATCGTGATCGAGCAGGCCTACATCACGAATGAGACCCCCGATACGCTCAACCCCTATCTCGCAGCGGCGATCGAGGCCTCCCGGCGGGGCGTCGCGGTCAGGGTGATCCTCGACTCCGTCTGGTTCAACACCGAGGATAACGCGGACAACGACGAGATGGTCGGGCTGATCAACCGGGTTGCCGCAGCCGAAGGGCTGCCGCTCGAAGCAAGGCTCGCGGATCTGGAGGCGAACAACCTCGCGAAGATCCACAACAAAGGTGTCGTCGTCGACGGCAGGGCGGTTCTCGTCAGCAGCATCAACTGGAACGCCAACTCGCCGGCCTTCAACCGGGAAGCGGGCGTCATCATCGAGCACCCGGAGGTTGCGGCCTACTACACCCGGGTCTTCGATGACGACTGGAACGCCGCGAGGTCCGGCGGGACGAACAGCACCCCGGCCCCGGACCGGCTCAAAATTGTGGCGGCAGCATGTATCCTCTCCGGGCTTGCCGCACTCTATCTCTATCGGAGAGGGCGCACCTGAGGCCTCACCGGCGTTCCGGGAGAGCGGTGGAACGGCAGACGTCGCAGATGGTGATCGTCCCCTCGCCCGATACGACGGCGGAGACCCAGCGCTCGACGACCCGGTCGAGGTCGCCGGGGATGTCGCCCCGGCTGAACCCGCGCTTCCGGCTCATATACTGGGAGATCGCGGCCCTGCTGATGCCGAGACGCTTGGAGGCCTCGCTCTGGCTGATTCCGCGCTCGTTCACGAGCCGGTAGACCACCTCCGCGCGCATCTGCGGGAGGAGCATCCGCGCGAGGGTATCGCAGCGCATGATGTCGCAGGAAGGAGGTTCGGTCATTGTGCGGGCACCAGCTGGGAATCTTTGTACTCGTAGAGGATCTGCCGGGCGTCCCGGAAGTTGAACTTCTCCACGATCATATCGTTGTCCTTGAGCCTCTTCAAGGCATAGCGGACGGTGCGAGGCGCGAGGCTGCTGAGGCGGACGAGTTCCTTGTGGGTCAGGGCACCCCCGTCCTCGAGCAGCAGGAGGATCTTCTTCGAGGAGGGGGGAAGGTTCACATCATCCATGCAGGATAGTTAACGGTGTTAACATATCAAACTGACGGAAGTTATCATCTCCCGGGTCCATCGGGTATGTATGCTTGAACGGCAGGAGAAAACAGCGCTCGCCGTCCTCGTCTGCGTCGTCGGGATCGTGCTTGCGGCACACCTCCTCTTTGACGCCGCCGGCCGGTCGTTCTTTGCCGCCCCGTACTCCGAGGAGGTCCCCGACGGGTCGCTGGTCGTCCTCGACGGGAGGATCGAGGCGATCACGGAGACCTCAAGCGGTGGGCACCTGATCCTCACGGTGAACGGCACCCCGGTCTTCCTGCCGCAGAACGTCGCCGCAGGCCTTGAACTCAGAAAAGACGAGAACGTAACGCTGTACGGGGTGGTGCAGACCTACCGCGGGAAGAGAGAGGTGGTCGTCTCCTCCGCGGCGGATCTCCGGGTGCTCGAATAGCGGCCCTGGAGATGCGGGTGGTCGCATTTCGCGTAAGGCAGATAGAGAGACAATCGCATGGTCTCACGCGAAGCCGCGAAAAACGCGAAGTTTGGTAGATGGGTGAAGTACTCCCCTTCGCGGCTTCGCGTGCAGTAACTTCTCATGGGCCGTGGGCTCACTTCTTCCCGGTGTAGAAGATATCGGCGCCCCCGTCACCCCCCCCGATGCGGGGCCTCGTGTGCCGGGATTTTACGGGAGCCTGCTCCTCCTTTGCGGCAGTCGCCCCGGGCTCCCGGCGGTCGGGCGCCGGAGTCCCGTCACCCTTCTTCTTCCTCGCTCCCTCCACGCCGCTCCCGGAGGGGAGATCTCCGTCGTTGATCCGCACGCTCGGCATACAGGAGGATCGTCGGGCCCGGTATATGACACCTTGGTTTGGTCCCGCGGCCTCACGGGGGGATTTCTCCAGAAAAGCGAGCCGATCTCCCCCGCACAGTGGAGAAAACCGGAACGCATTTGTCTTTAGTGGTAGAACCTCCAGCCATCGGCGAGACGGCAGTATTCCGGGCGGAGGAGGGCGGCGAGGCGGCGGGCCGGAGCGGTACGGAGGACTACCCGCTCTCGGCCGTCCCGCACGAGGCGCGGCAGGGGGTCTGGCCGATCACCCTGGTGCTGCTCGGCTTCACCTTCTTCTCCGCGACGATGTGGGGCGGCGCGAGCATCGGGGTTGCGTTCCCGTTCTGGCCCGACCTCGCCGGGATCCTCCTCTGCGGGAACGCGATCCTCGCCGCATACGTCGCCGGCCTCGGTTACGTCGGTTATAAAAGCGGCCTCTCCACCGTCCTCTCCGCGCGGTTCGCCTTCGGGGATATCGGGAGCAGGTGGTCCGACGCCGTGCTCGGCCTCACCCAGATCGGCTGGTACGCCTGGGGCGCCGCGACGATCGCGATCGTCCTCGTCCGCCTCCTCGGCCTTGATGCGGGACTGCAGGCGCCCCTGATGGTGGTCTTCGGCCTCGGCTTCTGCCTGACGGCGTATATCGGCTACCGGGGGCTTGCGGCCCTCTCGTGGATCGCGGTCCCGGCCATGATCCTCCTCATCGCCATGAGCATGGCGGTCGCACTTCAGGAGATAGGGAACGCCGCCGGTCCCCTCGCGACAGGCACCATCACGGTCACCGAGGCCCTCACGATCGTCGTCGGGACGTTTGTTTCCGGCGGCACCCAGGTCGCCAACTGGACGCGCTTTGCCGGGTCCGGCCGGGCCGCGGTCGGCTCGTCGGTCCTTGCATTCTTCTTCGGAAACATCCTGATGCTCGGTGTCGGCGCGATCGGGGCGGCGGTCTACGGCCTCGACGACATCGTCGACGTCCTGGCGGTCCAGGGGCTTCTCGCCGCTGGCGTCCTCCTCCTCTTCTTGAACATCTGGACGACTCAGGACAACACCATCTACAACTTCTCGGTCGCCGGGTGCCACTTCTTCCGGACCGAACGCCGCAGGCTCGTCACCTTTGCCGGCGCCGCCGCAGGGACCCTGCTCGCCCTGCTCGGGATGTACGACTGGCTGATCCCCTACATGGTCATGATGGGGGTGCTCATCCCCCCGCTCGGCGGGGTGATCATGGCCGACTTCTTCATCGGCCACCGGGGCCGCTACCCGCCGCTCGATGACGCGGCCGTCCCCCGGTTCAACCGGCGGGGGCTTGCCGCCTACGCCGCAGGCTCCCTTGCGGCCCTCTTTGCCCCCGGCATCCCCCCCTTAAACGGGATCGTCGCCGCGTTCGTCGTCTACGCCTGCCTCGTCCGGTTCAGATGAACCGCTCGAACCGGTCGCGCGGGACCCGGCAGATCGGACAGGTCTCGGGCGGTCGCTCTCGCGCGCAGAGGTAGCCGCAGACCCGGCACCGCCAGACCGGGTACTTCAGCCCCCCGGGGATGCGGCCGGCCGCGGCCTGCTCCTCCTTCTGCCGCTGCCGCTCCGCCGGGCCCGGCCGGCGTTCCGGGACGGGCCCCGCGGCCCGGGCCCCGGCCTCCACGTCGGCGGCGACGTAGAGGGCGCAGTAGCAGGCCCCGTACTCGGAGAGATCGGGGTCCCGGTAGTCGCAGGGACAGATGATATCGAGGTCGTCCTCCCGGTTCCCGGAGGCGAGGCGGCACGGGCAGGAGATGTAGCCGTAACGCTCCTGGTTCGCGAGCAGGCCGCGGACGAGGGACCGGGTGAACTCCTCATCGGGGTTGAGGTGGTAGCCGCCGGCCTCCGCCTCGCGGGCGAGATCGCGCGCAAAGCGGTCCACCTCACTCTCGTCTACCATGTCAGGCACCGACTGCCTCCCGGATCTCGTCCTCGCGGAACCCGACGATCACCTTCGTCTCGTTGACGACCAGCGTCGGGAACGAGAGCTGCGGGTTCCAGCGTTCGACCTCATTGACCACCTGATCCCGCTCCTCGCCCGAAAGAAGGTCCACGTAGACGTACGAGAACCCGACGCCGAGGTCGGTGAGGAGCTGCTTTGTCTTCGCGCACCAGCCGCAGGTGCTCAGGGCATAGAGGAACACCCGGCCGCGGTCAGTGCCGGGCACATGCTGCATCGCCATACGATCATCCGATTTCAGGGGTAAGGATAAATACTTGCCCCCGGGAGACCCGGGTCAGGGGGCGGCCGGCCGGAGGACGAGGAGAAGGCCGGTACCGTCCCGCGATATCGCGAGCGACGCCCCGGCGAGACCGAACTTCCGCCGGTAGAACCGGAGCCTCCGCGCCGAGAGGACGGCGGGGCCCTGGATCAGGAGCCCGACGGCATCACCCTCCCGCCGGAGGGAGAGCCGGACCTCCACGGCACCGGCGGCCACCAGATCTTCGAGCACGCCGACGACCTCGTCGGAGAACCGTTCCCGGTCGACCAGGACAGGCGGGAGGGAGGAGCTGCCGGTATCAAGAGAGAGGGTGACGCCCTCAAAGAGGGGGAGGTACGCCAGCCGGGAGACGAGCTCCGCCCGGTATGCCGCCGGATCGTCCGCCGCCTCGATGAACGCCTCGTCCGAGAACGGGCACGCCGAGACCCCGGCGACCGTGTCGCGGAGCAGCGACGGGAGGTCCGTGGCGGCGAGATGGGCCGTGTCCTGGTAGCCCATGATCGTGTTCATGAAGTCGGTGAGGAGGCGGCCGGTCCTCCGGAGGAGCGACGCATCGACGACGTGGTTGAGCCGGTCGCCTGCGAAATGCGCCTCGATCCGCTGGATGACCTGGACTGCCTTGAGGACGAGCTGGACCTCGATCTTATTCCCTGCCCGGTACTCGTCGGCGAACTGCGAGAACTCCACCAGGAACTCATCGATCCGGTCGGACTTGAACAACTCCAGGTAGCGCCGGGCCTCTTCGGCCTCGCCGAGGTCTTCGAGGCGGTAGGCGAGGGCGTCGAGGCGTCCCGCGATCACCGTAAAGACCCGGTTGGCCTCCTGGAGCAGGTCGACGGTGTGCTCCAGGGAGGCGTCGAGCCGATGCCGGTCGAAGGTCCCGATATCGGAGAGCCTCGCGGCGTCCCCGGCGAGCCGGTCGAGGAGTGCCGGCATCGCCGGGGCCGGGATGCACCTGCCGTGGCCGGGACAGCAGAGGCCCACCGGTTCGCGGTCAAGGATCCACCGGACCCGTTCGATCGACTCGAGCAGCGCCGGCTGGTCCCAGCCGGCGATCCCTGCAACCCCGGGGCTCGTCGCGAAGAGGAGATCGCCGATGAAGAGGAGGCCGCCGAAGCGGATGCAGATGCTGTCGGGCGAATGTCCCGGGGTATGGTAGACCACGAGGGCGTCCCCGGAACGGAGCGGGATCTCCTGCCGGTAAAGGGCGATCCCCCCCTCCGTCTCCAGGACCTCCCGGTCGCGCCCGGCAAGAAGCGGGAGCCCGACCTGGAGCGGCTCGATCTCCCATCCCATGATCTCCGTGGCCGTCCGGGCGGGATCGGCGGACTCGAGCGCCCTGGCGCCCTCCGCCTCCACCGCGACGGTGAGGCCCGGGAGGGACCGGAACCGCCGGTCCCGGATAGCCTGGTAGCAGTGGTCGGCGTGGCAGTGGGTGATGAAGAGGGTGACCGGCCGCGGGGCCTCCCTGAGGCTCTCCTCAACGAGCGCGAGGATCCGGTCCATCTGCCCGGCATCCGCTCCCGTATCGACGATCAGGATCTCGCCGGGCGTCCGGATGAGGTAGGCGTTCGAACAGGTGACGTCCGGTTTCCGGAAGAAGGGGTAGATCTCGGCGCCGGCGGCCTCCGGCACCGGCTGCCATCGCTGGTCTTCGAGCATTNNTCACGGTGCCGGGCCGGGATAACGCTTATCCCGCCGTGCGGGAAGGGAGAGGTGTGGTGAAGAAGGATATGGACGCCAGAAGATATGCACGGATCCTGGCCGCGCTCGTGCTCGCCGTCTGGATCTGCGGCACCGCAGCCGCGCAGGGGACGACCATCGACGAGATCGGCACCGTCGCCGCCGGGGAGACGGTCACCATCAGCGGGACGACGAACCTCGCTCCCGGCAACCGGCTGCTTGTTGAGGTGACGCCGGTCGCGTTCGGGGCGGGCGGAGCGGGAGGCACGTCGGGGACGGCCGTCGTCCAGGCGGGCAACGGCACCGCGAACACCTGGTCGTTTGAGGCGAACACGACCGGGTTTGAACCCGGCGAGTACATCGTGACCGTGGACTGGGTCGAGGGCGACGCCACGGCGAGCACCACCTTCACCGTCACGGAGGCGGGGGCGGCCACCCCCACGGCGACGGCCCCCGCCACGACCGCCACCACGCCCCCGGCGACGACGACGGAGCCGGGCCCCACCCCGACCGCGGCGGGACCCATGGTGCCGGCGGCAGCGATGATCGCGGCGGCAGCGGCCGGACTGCTGGTGCGGCGGCGGTAGGGGCCGGGGCAGTCCGTTTATAGGTCAGGCTTGAGGCAGTGCCTTATGGGTTGATACAGAGAGGGACTAACTGCCCTGATCTCCGCAGCTTTGCACACGATGCAAAGTCTCACCCACACGCAACTATTACTCACGCGAAGACGCGAAGACGCGAAGTCACCGAGGTTGTTAGCACCCCTTTCGCGTTCTTCGCACCTGACGGTGCTCAAGCTCCTGTCCTGCGGATAGTCGCACTTCGCGCCTTCGCGCGAGATTGCTACACTTTTCACCCCTCTGCCTGGCTTCTCGGAACTTCACCGCCGGTCGACGATCCGCTTCGGCCGGCCGGGCACACGGTGGAGTTCGAGCCCGCCCGGCGGCGTGAGGGTGCAGACGATCCGGAG
>DALN01000059.1:0-35607 GCA_002499455.1 Methanoculleus sp. UBA77
CGGCCCTCCTCCGGCACGCGGCCGAAGTCGACCCGTCGCGGTTCGCGCACATCCTCCACATCCTGATGGCGCACCACGGTCCCCACGGGGAGATCCAGCCCCGGACCCCGGAGGCCTGGGCGGTTCACTTCGCCGACAACGCGAGCGCCACCCTCCGGGCATCCTGCGACGACGTCGAGGATCTTGCACCGGGTGAGGGGAAGCAGGGGGCACGGACCGGGGGGCAGGTCTACCGGTTCTGACCCCTCGGGTTCTATATCGAGAAGAGCAGGGGCTCGTGCCATAAACCGCGGGGCGCTATATCAAAATCAGGCCTGAATACCGCCCCGATTCTCAAATATCCTATTATCCGTTGAGTATAAGGGCCTTCCGATCCCGACCGGCGAGGCCGGAGGACCCCGCAAAAAAGAGGTTACTCCCCCTTCAGGTAGGCCTCGGGGTCCCGCTCGAAGAGCTTCTTGCACCCCGGGGCGCAGAAGTAGTAGGTCTTGCCCTTATACTCGCTCTTGAACTTCGCGGTCGCCTCATCGACGTCCATCTTGCATACCGGATCAATTGCCACGTATATCAACCTCCGACATCATTCCTCTCTTCACCGGAGGTATATATGTCTTGAGCAGCAGCGAGAGCGAGACGACCGTCACCGACGAGAGGGCCATCGCGAGCGCCGCAAACTCCGGCCGGAAGGTGATGCCGAAGAAGGGATAGAGCACGCCGGCCGCGAGCGGGATGAGGGCCGTATTGTAGGCGAACGCCCAGAAGAGGTTCTGCTTGATCCGGCTCATCACCTTCCGGGAGAGTTCGATGGCCGCGACGGCATCGACGAGATCGTCGCGGATGAGGACGATGTCCCCGCTCTCGATCGCGACGTCGGTCCCGCTCCCGATCGCGATCCCGACATCCGCCTGCGCGAGCGCCGGGGCGTCGTTGATACCGTCGCCGACGAACGCCACGACCGCCCCCCGCTCCTGGAGGGCGCGGACCTCCCGCGCCTTCTCCTGCGGCAGCACCCCGGCGTGGACGTCCTCGATCCCTATCTCTCGCGCGATGGCGTTTGCCGTCCGCTCGTTGTCGCCGGTGATCATCGTCACGGCAAGACCCATCCTCTTCAATTCCGCGATGGCCGCCTTCGTCGTCGGTTTGAGGGTATCGGCGATGGCGATGATGCCCGCGAATCTGCCGGAAGCGGCGACGAGGACCGCGGTCTTCCCCTCGTCCTGGAGGGCGGCGATCCGGGCCTCCGTCTCGGGGGGGACGGGGATATGGTACTCGTCGAGGAAGGGCCGGTTCCCGATCAGGACCTCCTCCCCCTCCACCACGGCGCTCACGCCCCTCCCGCCGAAGGTCGTGAACCGCTCCGATGCCGGGACCGCGACGTCCGCGCTCTCCGCCCGCCGGACGACCGCCTCTGCGAGCGGGTGCTGCGAGTTCTTCTCGACCGCCGCGGCGAGAGAGAGGAGCCGGTCCTCCCCCATCCCGGCCGGCACGACGTCGGTGACGTCGGGTTTCCCCCGGGTGAGCGTCCCGGTCTTGTCGAAGACGACCGCGGTCAGCTTCTCCGATATCTCGAGTGCCTCCCCGTTCCGGATCAGCACGCCGAGTTCGGCGCCCCTCCCGATCCCGACGGTCACAGCGGTCGGGGTGGCGAGGCCGAGCGCACAGGGGCAGGCGACGACCAGGATCGATATCAACACCGTCAGCGCAAAGAGGAGCGTGGCGTCGAGGACCAGATACCAGGCGAGGAAGGCGACGGTGGCGATCGCGAGGATGGCCGGGATGAAGTAGGAGACCGCGACGTCGGCGATCCGCTCAACCGGGGGCTTTGAGCCCTGGGCGTCCCGGACGAGCCTGATGATCTGCGAGAGAACCATATCCTTCCCGATCTTCTCCGCCCGGAACCGGAGGACGCCGTTCACGTTCAGGGTGCCGCCGACGACCCCGTCGCCCTCCCGTTTATCAACCGGGATGGGCTCGCCGGTGATCATTGACTCGTCGACGGAACTCTCGCCGCCCACGACCGTCCCGTCGACCGGCACCTTCTCCCCCGGCCGGACCAGGATGATATCCCCGACGACGACGTCCTCGATCGGGACCTCGACCTCCCGATCGCCACGGATCACCGTCGCGGTCCTGGGCCGGAGGCCGATCAGGTTCTTGATGGCATCCGACGTCCTCCCCTTCGCCCGCGCCTCGAGGTAGCGGCCGAGCGTCAGGAACGCCGCGAGCATCACCGCGGTCTCGTAGAAGTTGAAGGCCGGGGTGAGGACGATCCCGAAGGTGCCGAGGAGGCTTGCGCCGTAGGCGACCCCGATCCCCATCGCGTACATGACGTCCATCGTCAGCGCCCGGTTCCGGAGCGCCGTAGCGGCCGCCCTGAAGATCGGGGCGCTGACGTAGTAAAAGACCGGGAGGGTGATGACGAGCATGATGAGGTTGACCGAGACCGGGAGGGCCTCCATCCCCGGCATCCCGAAGAGCATGTAGAAGAAGAGCGGGATGCTGACCGCGAACCCGACGACAAACCGCCGGAACTTGCCCCGGAGGTCCTCCTCCCGCATCCGGGCCTCGACGTCCTCGGAGACCTCCTCTTCGAGCCCCAGGAACTGGTAGCCGGCATCCTCGACGGCAGTCCGGATGTCGGAGATCGTGACGAGCGCCGGGTTGTAGGCGACCCGGACGTTCTCGGTCGCGAGGTTGACCTGCGCCTCGTAGACCCCATCGAGGTCGGTGAGCGACATCTCGATCACCTGGGCGCAGGAGGCGCAGACCATCCCGCCGACCCTGACAGTAACCTCGTTCCTCACGACCCCGTAGCCCGCATCGGTGACCGTCCGTTCGAGGTCGGCGAGAGTGGTCTTCGTCGGGTCGTACTCGACCGTGGCCGTCTCGGCCGCGAGGTTGACCCGGGCATCGTAGACATCGTCCCGGTCCTGGAGGGCCTTCTCGATGTTGAGGGCGCAGGACGCACAGTGCATCCCGGAGATCTTCAGTTCTGCCTTCCGTTTCTCCTCCGGCATGCAATTTACCTCACCGCGCGGGGATAAATACCTGTACCCTCGCCGGCCTCCGCGCAGCCGCTCACGGGAGCGGCTGAATCACCGTCTCAGTCCCTGCTTATTTTTATACACAACATTATTATATTAAAAACCGGTTATTATCGCCCCATCCTGAGGTGATTGAGATGCAGAGAAGGGATCTTCCGATAGAAGAGTCACGGGAGGAGAGACGATACGATCTTGAGCGTATGTCGTCGGGACGGGATATCGATGGCCTGACCGGGGCGCTGCAGAGCGGCGATACGGGCGTCCGCCGGAGTGCCGCTCTCGCCCTCGGTGCGCTCGGCGAGTGGAGGGCGGTGAACCCCCTCATCCGGGCGCTCACCGATCCGGCGCAGGAGGTCAGGGAGGCGGCGGCGAACGCGCTTGTCATGGTCGGGACCCCGGCGGTCGACCCGCTGACCGACATTCTCGAGCGCCCCGGCGCCGGGATATACGGGGCAGAGCGCGAAGCCCCCCACGAGGGGATCACCCAGGTCGACCTCCTCGGCGGGCCGGAGGGAATACCGCCGGAAAAGAGGATGCTCCGGCACAGGGACGGCATCCGGCAGCATGACGCGCTCGGCGGGCCGGCGGACCTCCGGGAGGCAGGGGCAGGCAGAGCCCGCGACGAGGAGGAGGGCCTCTCCCAGCACGACGCGCTCGGGGGACCGGCGGACCTCCGGAGGGCTGGAGGCAGCATATCCCGCGACACCGAGAAGGAGATCACCCAGCACGATCTCCTCGGCGGGCCGGAGGATGTGGGGACGAAAAAGGCCCTCCGCCACCGGGAGCTTGCGCAGCACGACGTCTTCGGGGGTCCTGCGGATGCGGCGGAGCACGAGACGCTCTTCCCCGGCGCGAGGCGGGCCGGCGTCGTACCGGAAGGCACCGTCCCCGGCACAGGGATGCGCCGGGCCTACGCCGCCGTCATCCTCGGCGAGATCGCCGACCCGCGGTCGGAGGCAGCCCTCGCCCGGGCGCTCAACGACAGCGACCCTGCCGTCCGGCGGGCGGCCGAGGACGGGATGGCGCGGTATCGCGAGAGGCGCGGTGCGGCGACGCCCGTTCCGCCGTCCCGCTGACGGGACCACTCTCTTTTTCCCCGGCAGGAGACTTCAAGAGGCATCCGGATCGCGTGCATTTTCATCGTCGCGGCCGCTCTCATCGGCCTGCCTCTCTCGCTGAAAAAAGAACAGGTGAGCTGGATCACCCACGGATGACATGGACCGCCGTCGCCCTGACCGAGAGGGTCACGGGAGTCCCCGGGACGAGGGAGAGGTCGCGTGCCGACCGCCGGGTCAGGACCGCCGTCAGGATGACACCGCAGTCCACCTTCACCTCGGCGACGGGGCCGTTCTCCACGACCGAGACGACCCTTCCGGCCATCGCTTTCCGGGCGCTGGGATCGGTCCCGACGGCGAGAGCGACGTCGTCGGCCCGGATGCAGAGGGTGACCGCTTCGCCCGCGGCCGCCTCCGTCACCGCCTCAAACGTCCGGCCGCCGGCATCCACCGTCGCGACCCCGTTCTCGTTTGCCGTCACGGTCCCGTCAAGGATGTTCTCGACCCCGACGAATGCCGCGACCTCCCGGCTCCGCGGCCTGTTCAGGACAACTTCGGCCTCTCCCTCGTCCACGAGGGACCCGTCGATGATCACTCCCACCCGGGTGGCGAGGAGGTGCGTCTCCCGGCGCGAGTGGCTCACCTGGACGATCGTGAGCCCCTCCTCCCGGTGGAGCCGCCGGAGGTCCTCGATGAACTTCTCCTGCGTGACCGGGTCGAGGGCCGAGAGTGGCTCGTCGAGGAGGAGGATCTCGGGTTTCACCGCGACGGCCCGCGCGAGGGCCACCCGCTGCTGCTCACCGCCGGAGAGGGTGCCCGGGTAGCGGTCGGCGAGATGGGATATCCCGAACCGCTCGAGGAGCCCCGCGACCCCGGCCCTGGCCTCTCCCTTCCGCATCCCCCGGACCCGGAGGCCGTAGGAGACGTTTTCGCTGACCGTCATGTTCGGGAAGAGCGAGTAGTCCTGGTAGACGAGGGCGACCCCACGCCTCTCCGGCGGGAGCGCCGTGATCTCCTCGCCCCGGAGGAGGATCCGGCCGCTGCCTGGCGAATGAAGACCGGCGATCGCCTCAAGGAGGACTGTCTTTCCCGCACCGGACGGCCCGACGACGAAGTAGTAGTCGCCCTTCCCGATCGTGAGGCTGACGTCCTTGAGAGAGAACGACCCCAGGGTGAGCGAGACCCGGTCAAACGCGATCATCGTACCTCCCCACGAACCGGGTCATCCGACGCAGGAGATAGAAGACCCCGAAACTGACCAGGATGACCGCAAACCCGATGCTCCTGCTCGTCTGGATACCGTCCGTGGTGAACGAGTAGTAGATCAGCGTCGATATGATGAACGGGTAGTAGGCGATCATGACGACGCCGGCAAACTCCCCGATCGCCCGCCCCCAGGCGAGGACGGCGCCGCTGTAGATGTGCCGGAGGCTCAGGGGAAGGGTGACCGTCCGGAAGGTGGTGAACGTGCCTGCACCGAGGGTGCGGGCGACGTTCTCAAGGTGAACCGGCACCTTCTCGAACCCCTCCCGTACGGTATTGACGTAGAACGGGGAGGCGACGAAGAGCATCGCGACGACCGTTCCCGGGTAGGCGTCCTCGAACGCGAGCCCGATATCGGAGAGCGGCGCGCCGAGCCAGCCCCGGCGCATGAAGAGGAGGTAGACGAGCAACCCTGCCACGGTGTGGGGGAGGATGAGAGGGATGTCGACGATGCTCTCGACGACGCCCTTGAAGCGCGAGGGCCGGGCCCGGGCGAGGACGTAGGCGAGCGGGGTCCCGAAGAGGGCGAGAAGGAGGACGGCGTTTGCCCCCGCAGCAAACGTGAGGAGGATGGACCCGACCACCTCCGAGGATGTCGCCACCTCAAGGAGGTGGGCGGGGTTCGCGAGTTCCGCCGATGCCATGCTCGCGATCGCGAGCACCGTGATCCCGACGAGCAGCGCCCCGAGGATGCAGAACCCGACGGTGCACCAGTCTACGTAGCGCCCCCGGTGCTCCTTCCACCGGGTGAGGGATGCCTCCCTGCCGCCCCGGAGCAGATCGTCAGAGATAACTCTGGTCTTCATGTCCGTATGCCGTCCATACTCCTCCCGGGAGGAGCGATTGGCATAAGGACAATTGACGGTGGCCTGATGTAAGAGTGTCGCTTTTTGCGCGGATTAACCGGTATCCATTAACGATCCTTTCCCCCACGCGCGATGAGGTGGACCGCCTTCGCCTGGAGGGAGACCCAGACCTGCATCCCTTCGTGGAGGCCGAGGGCCTCCGCCCTCCTCGCGGTCATCAGCGCGACAAGGTCGCACCCGCAGTGGACCGTCACGTTCACGAACGGCGCCGTGGGCTCGATGCCGGTGACCGTGGCGGGGAAGCGGTTCTCAGCCTCCTCGTGCCCCGGCTCTCGCCGGTGCAGGGAGATGTCCTCGCCCCGGACGACCATCTCGACCTCTTCGGCCGGCGGCGGGGTCGCCGAGAGCATCTGCCTTCCGTGCGCCTCGACGACGGTGAACCCGTTGCTCCGCGAGACGACCCGGCCGGGGATGATGTTCTCGGCGCCCACGAACCGGGCGATCCTCCGGTCCTTCGGCTCGCGGAAGACCTCGTGCGATGGCCCGGTCTGGGCGATGGTGCCGTCGATCATCACCGCGATCCGGTGGGCGAGCCGCTGCCCCTGCGAGAGATCGTGGGTGCTGATGAGGACGGTCATCCCGAGCTCGCGGTTCAGGCCCGTCACGATCCGCTCGATGGTGGCGGTCGATGTCGGATCCAGGTTCGCCGTCGGTTCGTCCAGGAAGAGGATCTCGGGATCCGTCACGAGCACCCTCGATAATGCCACACGCTGCTGCTCGCCGCCGGAGAGGTCGGTCGCCTTGCTCTTGATGTAGCGGGAGAGCCCGACGGCCTCGAGGGCCTCCTTCACCTTCCGGTCGATAACATCGCCGGAGGCCCCCCGGTAGCGCAGCCCCATCGCGACGTTGTCGTAGACGGACGCGTTGAAGACGATCGGCCGCTGGAAGAGCATCCCCATCCGGCGGCGCAGATCGAGCCATCTGCCGCGCTCCTGTACCACGTCGATCCCGAAGACCGAGAGCTCGCCGCTGTTTGCGGGCTCGATCAGGTCGAGGATCCGGAGAAGCGTGCTCTTCCCGGAACCGCTCGGCCCGATGAGCGCGAGGATCTCGCCTTTCCCGACCGAGAGGTCGACGTCGTGCAGGACCCTGAGGTTGCCGTAGACCTTCGTGATCTCGTGTGCCTCGATGATCGCCATCATATCACCGCCGCTGCACCAGGGAGAGGGCGATGTTCACGCCGAGCGCCACCGCAAGGAGGATGATCCCGAGTGCAATCGAGAGAGAGTAGTTTGCCATCGATGTGTTGAGCGCTATCGCGGTCGTGAGGACGCGGGTGGCGCCCCGGATGTTCCCGCCGACGATCATCACCGTCCCGACCTCGGCGATCGCCCGACCGAAGCCCAGGAGAACGCCGGCCATGACCGCGAACCGCGCCTCCGCGATGATAGTTATGACCGTCTGGAGCCTGCTCGCGCCGAGAGCGGTGATCGTGTAGCGCTTGTCCCGGTCGATCCCGGAGAGCGCCGAGACCGTCAGCCCCATCAGGAGCGGTATAATGAGGACCGTCTGGGCGGCGATCATGCCGCCGGGGGTGTAGAGGAGGCGGAGGAACCCGAAGGGGCCGATGTTTGAGAGCATCAGGAAGACGACCAGGCCCACGATGACCGTCGGGAGGGCGTAGAGTGTCTGGAGCGTCGAGACGACCGCGTGCTTCCCCCGGAAATCGTAGAAGTAGATGAGCGCCCCGATGGGGAGAGCGATCAGCGCGGCAAAGAAGGTGGCGGTGAGGGAGATGTAGAGCGAGCGGATGGTGATCTCCACCACCTGGGGGTTGAGGGTGACGATGAGTTCGATCGCCTCGATGAGCCCCTCGATGATCGGGTTCCCGTTCACCACGCGCCCTCAGCCTCCGTCACCGTCCACCCCGTCCGCGCCTCTCCTCCACCTGATCTGCGCCTATCCGGTCACCTCTCCCGTGCAGGTGCAGTTGAACGGCGGTTCGGTGCACTCGGGAGCGTAGAGCGGCGTGAAGAGCGGTTTGCCGAACTCTTCGGTGCCGAAGTTCCCGATCATCTCCTTGGTCTCGTTCGTGGTGAGCCAGTTGATGAACTCCGCGGCACCTTCGGCGTTCACGCCCGGGTGCTGTGCGGGGTTGACGGCGATCGCACTGTAGCGGTTCAGGAGTTCCGCCCCCTCGGCGATGACCGGCACCAGCTCGAGCCGGTCGGCGAACGAGAGATACGTCCCCTCATCGGAGAGGGTGTATGCCTGCTGCTCGTTTGCAAGGATCAGGGTGTCACCCATGCCCTTGCCGGCCTCGACGTACCAGGCCCCGGCATCTACGACCTGGGTGTCATAGTCGTAACCTGCCTGCTCCCAGAGGACCTTCTCCTGGTTGTGCGTGCCGGAGTTGTCGCCGCGGGAGACGAACGCGACGCCGGCGGTGTTGTTCGTGCCGGCGAGATAGATCGTCCGGACGGCCTCGACCGGGTCCATGTTCGCGATCCCCGCCGGATCGGACTCCGGCCCGACGATGATGAAGTAGTTGTAGGCGATACACCTCGGGTCGATCCCGAACCCGTCGTCGATGAACTGCTGCTCAAGTTCCGGGGCGTGGACGAGGACCAGGTCGACGTCGCCGCGCCTGCCGGAGTCGATCGACTGGCCGGTGCCCTGGGCGATGAACTGGAGGTCCATCCCGGTCTCGTTCTCGTAAACCCGTTCGAGCTCCGCGAGCAGCCCGGTGTTCTCGAGGCTCGTCGTGGTGGCTATCCGGAGGACGTTCCCCCCGCCGCCGGGAGCGGCCGTCCCCGTGGCGGTCGGGGTCGCATTTCCGTCCGGCGCCGTCCCGGTGCACCCCGCACCGAGAGCGAAGATGAGCAGGATCGTAATGATGCCTGCCGTCAGAAGAGTTGTAGGTGTCTTCATAGCAGCGCGTTCTAGGGCACTTTGCAGATATATATTTACCCCACCCAACAAGTTAACTAAACCACATTATCGGGTTAAAGATTGTCGGCCAATGGCGGGGTCGAAACCTTAACGCTCCCACCCGCCGACCCTGTTCCTCATGTGGCAGGCGCTGGATATCGAGACCTGGATTGCCGGTCGGCGGTCGGACCTTGACCGGGTGAAGGGACCGGTCTCGGAGATCATCGGGAGGGTGCAGGCGGAGGGCGACGCGGCCCTCCTCGATCTGACGAAGAAGTTTGATGGGATCGATCTCGAGGAGATCGCCGTCTCCGACGAGGAGAGGGAGGCGGCCTACGATCTGGTGGACGCACAACTGGTCGAGAGCCTGGTGGAGGCGGAGGCCCGGATCAGCCGGTTCCACGAACTGCAGCGCGGGCGCGATATCTGGCTCCAGGAGATGGAGCCCGGGATCACTCTCGGCGTCAAGACGACGCCCCTATCCCGGATCGGGGCCTACGTCCCCGGCGGGCGGGCGGCCTACCCCTCGACGGCGCTGATGTGCACCATCCCGGCAAAGGTCGCGGGGGTCGCGGAGATCTGCTGCTGCACCCCGCCGCCGGTCAATCCGATCACACTCGTTGCGCTCGATATTGCGGGAGTCGACGAGATCTACCGGGTCGGCGGCGCCCAGGCGATCGCAGCGATGGCGATCGGGACGGAGACGGTCCCGAAGGTCGAGAAGATCGTCGGCCCCGGCAACGTCTACGTCACCGCGGCGAAGATGCTCCTCCGTGACGAGGCGGAGATCGACTTCCCGGCGGGCCCAAGCGAGATCGCGATCCTCGCCGACAACACGGCGAACCCGACGTTCATCGCGGCCGACATCCTGGCCCAGGCCGAGCACGACCCGAACGCCGCCTGCGTTCTGGTGACAACCGAGAAGGCCCTCGCCTACCGTGTCGGGGCCGAGGTGAAGCGGATGGCGGAGACCGCACAGCGCCGGGAGATCGTCGCAAAAGCCCTCGACCACTCCGGCTACATCGTCGCCGGCGATATCGACGACGCGGTGGAGATCGTCAACGGGGTCGCCCCCGAGCACCTCTCGGTCCAGGTGGCCGACCCGCTCGCCGTCCTCAACCGGATAAGGAGCGCCGGGTCGATCTTCGTCGGCCCCTACGCCGCAGTGGCCTGCGGCGACTACGCTTCGGGGACGAACCACGTCCTCCCGACGGCGGGCTACGCCAGTTTCTACTCCGGCCTCGACGTGAACCACTTCTGCCGGCGCTCGACGGTCCAGATGATCACGCGGGAGGGGCTCGAGGCGATCGGGGACGTCGTGGAGACGATCGCCGACGCGGAGGGGCTCCACGCCCACGCAGAGTCGGTCCGGGTGCGGAGAAGATAAAACTCTTTTTCGTTCCGCTCTGTGGGAACGGAGCTTGAGCATCACCAGACGTACGTATCGACTGTCGACACGCGAGGTGTACGACGCCCGGTCAGCCAGTTTCACCCTGCACGGCGCACCTTCATATTCTGGAGAATCGACGAGACATCTGTAAGGCTGGAAACTGTTTCCGGTCTCACGCGAAGCCGCGAAGAACGCGAAAGGAAGGAGGGTGTCTATGAATGTAGAGGAGGTCTCGTCGGTTGTCGTCGATGCGGCTTACCACCTGCACCGGGAACTAGGGCCCGGACTCCTTGAATCAGTCTATGAAGCGGTCCTTGCACAGATGCTGGAAAAGTGCGGGCTGCAGGTGGAGCGACAGAAGTCCGTGACGTTCGATTACGAGGGGATACACTTCGACGATGGTCTTCGAGTGGATCTATTGGTGGAAGGTTGTCTGGTGGTTGAGTTAAAATCTGTAGAAAAGATTGCTCCAGTTCATGCCAAGCAGGTGTTGACTTATCTCCGGTTGATGCAACTTCCTCTGGGTCTGCTGATCAATTTTGGTGCAGGTACGTTCAAGGAGAGCGTGAGACGGATCGCCAACAATCACACGGACTTTAGGTCTTCCCGCCTCCGCGTAAACCAACAGTATGGCTGATGTTGCGGCCCCACATGAAAACGGGTATGGGACAGGCTGCCAACTTTGCCCGTATTAATGAGGTATGGTGAGGAAGACTTCATGCGAAAGACACGAAACCGCAAAGAGGTGTACACTCAGTGACATGCCGGACTTCGCGCCTTTCGCGGCTTCGCGTGAGGTCACGGGCATGGGAGGTTAGCAGGCCCTATGCTACACTCTTGTGGAGTCGGGACTGCCGTAATAACGCATGCCCGGGTCGACGAGCCCGGCTCCTCCGGGCCATTAACGCCTGATGTGTCACCTTGACGTCGGCGGCGAGGGCTCCGGCGCGGCCTCGCCGCGGACCATCCGTATCTTTTCTATCGCGTCCTCTGCGACGCTCTTCTCCTCCGAATCCCCGCTCCGGGCGAGTTCCTGCAGCGCATCGATCGCCCGCGGGTTGCCGATGTATTTGAGCGCCCCCGCCGCATAGAGCCGGACGTTCCGGTCGGCGTCCTTCGTCGCGGCGATCAGGGGCTCGACCGCGGCATCGCCTATCCGGAAGAGGGCGCCTCCCGCCGCCCCCCTGACATCGGGGTTCCCGTCGCGGAGCGCCGCGATGAGGGGCCCGACCGCGGCGGGATCGCCGGTATCGCCGAGGACCCCGGCCGCGACGATCCGGACCTCCGGGTCCGGGTCGGTGAGCATCGCCGTGAGCGGCCCGACCGCATCGCTCCCGAACTTCGCGAGCGCCCCGGACGCCTGGCACCGGAGGTCGTCACTCGCGCCCCGGAGCGCTCCTACGAGTGGTTTCACCGCGGCGGGGTCGGCGATCTCGCCGAGGATGGCGGCCGCGTAGACCCGCCGGAGGTCGCGCCGGGTCTCGACCTCCCAGGCCTGGCCGCCCGGTCCGGTCACGGTCGCCGTGCCTCCCGGAGCCCCGGGCTCTTCGTATCTTCCCGACGCCTCCGGGTTCTCGAGCAGTTCGACGAGCGGCCCGACCGCCGCGCTCCCGAGCAGGGCGAGCGAGTCTGCCGCCGCCTCCCTGACCGCCGTCATCGGGTCGCCGAGCGCCCGGATGAGCGGTTCCGCCGCCTCCGGTCCGCCGAGGTCTCCGAGCGCCAGGGCGGCCCGCTGGCGGGTCAGGCCGTCATCGCTCCCGAGCGCCTCGATCAGGCCGTCGATGTCCTTCTCGGCCCGCAGAAGATCGATGTTATACCTCTTCCCGCCCCGCTGCTCCGTGAGAGAACTTCCTCCTTGCTCCAATCTCTTCGCCTCCGGATCCGGCGTATGGCGCCTCACCGGTATAAGAACCTTCTCCGGCAGGGGCCCGATACGACAGGTCGGGTCAGGGCCCGGCCGTTCCCGCTCTCCCCCGCCGCTCCAGGACGTAGGCAAGGACCATCCCGACGATGAAGGCGACGGTGAGGCCGATCGCGAGGGTGAGGACGGCGATGACTCCCGTGACCAGGTAGGAGTCTGTCTTCGCGCTGTGCTTCCCGAGCTCGAGCGCCACAAAGACCAGCAGCGCCCCGAAGACGCCGAACGGGATGAGGGTCAGGACCTCCGGCGGGGCGAAGGCGACGGCGAAGACAAGGATGAAGATCCCGGCGACGATGTTCGCCCCCCCGGTCCTCGCCCCGAACCGGTACATGGCGGCGAGTCCCCCGGCCCCGTGGCACATCGGAAAACCGCCGAACGGCGTCGAGACCAGGTTCATGGCCCCAATGGTCCGCGAGAGCCTATCGGGGTCGACACCCTTCTTCGGGAAGAGGTCGTAGGTGAGGAGCGACGTCGCGAGGATGGCGTTTGCGATCGTGAGCGGGATCTGCGGGAGGACAAGGTCCCAGGTGCCCGCGATGAAGTCCGAGGGCATCGGGAGAACGAGGGCGGGGAGGGGCATCAGGCGGAACGGCGGCATCCCCTGCACGGCTATCCCGGCGCCAAGCCCGATGATCAGGACGAGCAGGGCGGAGATGTCGGGGATACGGGTGCGTTGCGACGCGATGAAGAAGGCAACGATGACCGCGATCGCGAGCACCGCAACGAGAGTATCGGTGAGAATGTAGCCGAGCGACGTCCGGAGGAGGAGGAGCGCGAGCCCTGCCTGGACGCCGCGGATGACGCTCTTCGGGATCCGGCCCTCAAGCCAGGCCATGCCGCCGACGAGGCCGATGGCGAGGAAGAGCGCCCCGACGACGAGGCCGGAGGCCACGATCTCGCCGGCACAGAGTCCTTCGGCGATGACGACGGCCCCGATCGCCTTCATCGGTTCGATGGGGATGGGCAGGCGGTAGTAGAGCCCGGTGATGATGAACCAGGCGGCGAGGAAGAGGAAGAAGTGGCTGACGTTCACGTCCGGGCAGACGATCGCGACGCCGAGCAGGATAGGGAAGATGGTCCCGAAGTCGCCGACGGCTCCGGCGATCTCCTCAAGCGTAAATCGAATGCCGCGCTCCTCCGTTCCGGTGCTCTCCGCCATGCTTCACCTCCCTGTATGTCGGGCCTCCTTTTTGGTGTTTTGGATAGCGTCCCGGAGTACGCAGAGGGGGGGGCGGAGGGGTTCTTCCGCATCATCCACCCCTACCACTTCCGCCGGGCGGACGGCTTCTCCCTGCGCCAGCGCCCCTTCGCCGACGGCAACAGGGGGCGGGGGATCTCTGCCATACGCCACTGCAATCGCCTGAACCCTATCGGGATCTCCCTCGCCGAGGTCGTTGCCGTCGAGGGCAGCACCGTCCGGGTCCGCGGGCGGGACGTGCTCGACGGCACGCCGCTCCTCGACATCAAACCCTGCATCCGCCAGTTCGACCGCCGCGACGAGGTCAGGAGTTTCTCCCCGGAGGACCTCCGGGAGTACGAGGGGTCTTCCTGAGTCAGGGGTTTCTCACGCCGCCTGTCCGGGCGCCGTGCCCCTGTCGCGGGCCGCATCTTCCGGGGAAGATGACGAAGGTCCGGGGCCGGGCTCATCCTCCCGCTTCTTCTCGTCAAGGAGGTCTTCTGCCTTCAGCCGTTCGATGGCCGCGTCCAGGTACTCCGAGACGATCCTGTCCCTCTCGTGGATCTGCCGGATCCAGACCCGCACCGTCAGACGGACCCAGTCCTCCTTGATCGATGAGACCTGCACCTTCGGCTCGAACAACGCATGATCGGGGCCGGGGCGGTCGGAGGAGAGGCGCCCGATATACGGGAGATCGAAGAGGCTCTGGAGGGCGGACCGCTCGGCCGGCCCGACGTGGGGCAGGATCAGCGGATGATCGTGCGCGGCGGCAAGTGCGAGCGCCTCCGCCCTCGCGAGGTCTGCGGTGACCGGGACGGCGAGCGGGATCGAGACCTCGAGAAGCCCGGATCGGGAGTAGTTGATGACCTTTGAGGTGATGATGCTCGCGTTCGGCGTGAGGACCAGGCCGCCGTCGAGCCCCTTGAGGGTCGTCGTCGTGAACGAGATGTCCTGCACCTTGCCGGGCCCGGTCTCCGGCCTTCCGCTGACGGTCACCCACTCTTCGAGCTGGACCGGGCGGTTGATCGTGATCAGGACGCCGGCGATGGCGTTCTGGATGATCTGGCGTGACGAGAACGCTATGACGATACCGAGGACACCGAGCGATGCGGCGAAGGCCGTAGGGTCGAAGGCGAGGAAGTGCCGGGCGCTCGCGTAGACTCCGCCGAGGATGATGCCGTACTGCAGGACTGCCGCCGTCCACTTGGCCGTCCCGCGGGAGACCCGCCCGTCCAGAGCCCGGCGGAGGAGCAGGTAGGCGAGGTTGCCGAGGAAGAGGAATCCTATGAAGGTGAAGAGAAAGGCGAGGAACGCATCAAGGGAGACCTCGCCGATGAGGACCGAACCGCTCGACTGCATGCCAGGAGAAGTGGGAGAGGAGATGACTAATCCCTTCCGTCATGACGCTTCGGCCTTGACCGGGATCTCCTCGGCCGAGAGACGCCTGAGAACCTCCTTCAGGTACCGGGAGGCGATATCGTCCTTCTGGGGGATCTTGCGGGTCCAGGCCCCGACGGTCAGTCTGACCCAGCCGTCGGTCACCGACGTGGTGCGGACGGCGGGCTTGAGGTAGGCAAGGTCGGGGCGGTCGGCGTGGAGGCGCCGGTTGTAGGGGAGGTCGAAGAGGTCCTGGATGACGGAGTGTTCGGCCGCACCGGGGTCCTGGATGATCCGGGGATCGTCACGCGCTGCCGCGAGCGCGATCTCCTTCACCCGTGCAAGGTCCACACCGACCGGGACGGAGATCGAGACCCGGATCTCCATCAGCCCGCCCCGGGAGTAGTTGATGACCTTCGAGGCGATGATGCTCGAGTTCGGCATGAGGACGAGGCCGCCGTCGAGCCCCTGGAGGATCGTCGTCGTGAAGGAGAAGTCGCGCACCTTGCACAGCCCCGTCGTCGGCAGCTCCCCGACGACGATCCACTCCTCGAGCTGGACCGGGCGGTTGATCGTGATGAGGACCCCGGCAAGGACGTTCTGGATGATCTGGGTCGACGAGACGGCCACGACGATACCGAGGATGCCGAGCGACGCGACGACGGCCCTCAGGTCGAAGGCGAGGAGATACCGTGCGCTCGCGTAGCCGCCGCCGATGATGACGGCATACTGGAGGATAGCCGCCGCCCACTTGGCCGCTCCGGGGGGGACCCGCCCGTCGAGCACGCTCCGGAGAAGCATGTAGGCAAGGTTGCCGAGGAAGAGGAGCCCGATAAGAGTGAGGACGAACGCGAAGAACGCGTTAAGAGGTACCCCGCCGATGAGAACCGGATCGCTCGACTGCATGTAGAGAGGGGTGGGTGAGCGTGGGAGTTAACCCCTCCTGCTGCTACCCCGACCTATCGCCGCCCGGTGCGGCAGCACGGGCCCGGAGCGCCGTGAAGACCCCGGCACCCAGGACCTCCTCTGCGAGCGCTCCATGCCGTTCCGCCATGATTGCAAGGAGCCGCTCAGTCCCCGCGGCCGTGGTGGAGATCCCGACCCGCTCCGTCCGGCGGATCAGGCCGTCCCGTTCCATCGCCCCGAACCGGGGGAGGACGTAGTAGTGGGGGATCCCGAGATGCTCGGCAAGCTTCCGGGTCGTGGGGAAGCGTATGGTGATGCCGCCCGGGTAAAAACTGATGGTTACGCACCGATCCTCTTTGAGGAGGATCTGTGCGGCCGCCTCGAAGATATCGTCATGCTCGTGTGTGGACATCCGATCGCAAAAGTCTGGTTGTTGCGAGAAAAAGGAAGTCGGTCCGGTTACGCTGCCGCTTCCGCCTTCATCTCGCCGCGTTCTTCTTCGGGCATCCCCTCGAGGTAGACGATCTCCGCTCCGATATCTTTGGCGATCTGTTCAAGTTCGGTTTTGCGGAAGTGGGTGCTCTCCACCTTCAGGTGCTTGTCCTCGCCCTTCTCTTCGACAACGGCGACGACGCGGAACCGGGGCTGCTTCACGCCGGTACCGACCTTCTGACGTTCTCGTGCATAGATCTTCATGCTTCTCTTCACCTCATACCAACTGGTATACCTGCTGGTAGACCGCAAAAATACTTAATGTTTTCCTTCATACCAGAGTTAAGTGGTTTTTATGGCAGAACGATTTGAGATGGACTCAAGGTTTCGTGGCGAGAGCCTCGTCCGGCGGGGCCTGCTTCGCGAGACCAGGAGCGAACGGCAGATCAGGATCATGCCGGAGTTGAACGTCGTCAAGATCGGCGGCCACGGGGTCATCGACTACGGAAAGGAGGTGATGTTCCCGCTTATCGACGAGATCGGAGAACTCTCCCGGAAGAACAAGATCCTGGTCGCCACCGGCGGCGGTGTCCGGGTGCGGCACATCCTCGACGTCGGGATCGACCTCGGCATGCCGACGGGGGTGCTTGCGGAACTGGCGGGCAAGGTCAGCGAGCAGAACGCGATCATGATGTCCATCCTCTTCTCGAAGTACAACGGCACCCGGATCCACACCGACGATCTCTTAAACCTCCCCTCGATCCTGTCGCTCGGTATGCTGCCGGTCGTCCAGGGCACCCCGCCCTACGGTCTCTACGAGCACCCCCCGAAACTCGGGAGCATTCCTCCGCACCGGACCGATACCGGCGCATTCCTGATGGCCGAGGTGGTCGGCGGGAAGAACTGCATCCTCGGGAAGAACGTGGACGGCCTCTATACCGAGAACCCGTTCGTGAACCCCGACGCCGAGTTCATCCCGGAGATAACCGCCGACGAGCTCCTGGAGATGGAGATGGAGGATATGGTGCTCGAACCGATGGCGGTCGAGCTCCTCCGGGACGCCGTCCACGTCAGAGAGATCAAGGTGGTGAACGCCCACATCCCCGGCAATATCACAAAGGCCGTCAACGGGGAACGGGTCGGCACCGTCATCCGGGCCTGACGACCCCGGAGTCAATCTCTTTTCATTAACAGGAGAGAAGTCTTATTTAGCCTTGCAGAAGGATCAGTACAGTATACGAGCGATCCCATGACCCTCTATCTTGGCATTGACGACACCGACACCCGCGAGTCCCGGGGAACCGGGCGGCTCGCCCGCACGATTGCAGCAGAACTCGCCAGGAGATACACCGTGACGGGGGTGACCCGGCACCAGCTCTTTGTCCATCCCGCCGTCCCCTACACCTCTCACAACAGCTCCGCGGTCATCCACATCGAGGAGACAGGGAACGGTGCCGCGGCCGATGTCTTTGCGACGGCAAAGGAACTGATGCTCGCCGACTTCATCGAGGGGAGCGACCCCGGCATCTGCGTCGCGGCCGGGTCTGCTGTCGGGGACGAGGTCTCCCGTTTCGGGCTCTCGGCAAAGACGAGCCTCGTGACGCAGGAAGAGGCGCGCGCGCTCGCCCGCGGCGCAGGAATCCTCCTCAAGGGGCTCGGCGGCACCGAGGACGGCGTGATCGGCGCGCTTGCCGGCGTCGGGCTCGCGGCATCGGGGAACGACGGTCGGTTCGTCCAGAAGGGAACGATCCGGGATCTCCGGGGCATCCAGACGGTCGCCGCGATCCTCGCCTCAGGCGTCGACCGGGTCCAGACCCGCGACGGCGCTGCGGTCGGCGAAGGCACCGTCGCCATCCGGAAATTCCCGAAACCCGCCTTCATCGGCGGGAATGCCGTCCTCTTCGTCGAGCCCGACGGCGACGCCTACCATGACATCGTGGTTGGGTGACAGCGGCCTGAACGACCGCATCCACCCAAACTCATCTTCAGCCGGCCGCTCCGTGTAAAATAAGTAAACGTAATCAAGTTAACACCGGCGCAAAACAACAGTGTTTAAGTGTGAGTCTCGCGACATCTCCATGATATTTATGGTTAGACGAACCCTTTTTGCCGTTGCTGCCGTCATGGTCGCTTTCCTGCTCATTTGCGGCTGTACCGGGACGACAACCGATCAGACTCCCGTAGAGAAGCAGCAACTCCGTATCGCGACGACGACGAGTCTTGACGACACCAAGCTCCTCGCCCACCTCACCCCGATCTTCGAGGAGAAGTACAACGCCGAGGTGCTGATCGTCTCCGCTGGAACCGGCAAGGCGCTCGAGTACGGGCAGCGGGGCGACGTGGACGTCATGATGGTCCACGACCGCGCGCGTGAAGACACCTTCATCGCCGACGGCTACGGCATCAACCGGCGCGTATTCGCCTACAACTACTTCGTCCTCGTCGGACCGGAGTCCGACCCGGCGGGTGTCGCGAACATGGCCCCCGAAGCAGCCTTCACCGCCATCCGCGAGAAGGGAACGGCCGGCGACGCGAACGTGATCTTCGTCTCCCGCGGCGATGCATCGGGCACGCACTCCAAAGAGCAGTCCCTCTGGAAGGCCGCCGGATTCAACTACACAACGGAAGTGAAGGGCTCCGGCGACTGGTACCAGGAGGCCGGAACGGGCATGGGCGCGACCCTTGAGATGGCGAACGAGAAAGAGGCCTACACCCTCTCCGACATCGGCACCTTCCTCGCCTACAAGGGCGACCTCGATCTCGTGCCGATCGTGGACGAGGGCGACAGCCTCCTCAACGTCTACTGCGCGATGCAGATCAACCCGGCGAAGTACCCCGACATCAACAGCACCGTCGCGAAGGACTGGATCAACTTCCTGATCTCCGACGAGATCCAGCAGGAGATCGCCTCCTTCGGCGTCGACAAGTACGGCCAGCCCCTCTTCTATGCGGCCCAGGACGACTGGGAGAAGATCGGCGTGACCGAGGCTGAAGTGAAGGACCCGATCGCCTGAACGGGCCGGAACTCACACCCTTTTTTGCCTCCGGCGAACCACAGTAGGTGTAGAGCATGTACGAGATCATCGAGGGATTCCTGGAGGCCGCACGGCTCATTGTCACGCTCGACCCCGACGTGATAGCCATATCCGTGCGGAGCATCATCATCTCGCTCACCGCGACCGTGCTCGCCAGTCTCGTCGCCGTTCCGCTCGGCGCCGCGATCTACTTCGGCACCTTCCCGGGCAGGAAGAGCCTGATCAACCTGATCCAGACGCTCTACTCCCTGCCGACGGTCGTCGTCGGGCTTCTCATCTTCCTGCTCATATCCCGGGTCGGGCCGTTCGGCTTCATGCGGCTGCTCTTCACCCCGACCGCGATGGTCATCGCGCAGACGATCCTCGTCCTCCCGATCATGACCGGGCTCACGATCTCCGCGCTCTCCGGGGTCGACCCGGTCATCAGGGATACCCTCCGCTCGCTCGGCGCGACCCGTCTCCAGTTCCTCGCGAACATCATGAGGGAGGCGAAATTTGCACTCCTCGCGACCGTCGCGATCGGTTTTGGCCGGGCAATATCCGAGGTCGGGGCGGCGATCCTTGTCGGCGGCAACATCATGGCGTCGTCGTTCGCGAGCTCGACCCGGGTCCTGACGACAGCGATCTCCCTCGAAACCTCGATGGGGAACATCTCGGAGTCGATCGCGCTCGGGATCATCCTCCTTGCCATCGCCCTCGCCGTCAACCTCGTCATCACCACGATCCAGCACAGGTAGAACCCATGATTGAACTTGAAGGCGTGAGAAAACAGTTCGATGAGAAGATCGTCCTCGACGGTGTTGTGGGACGGATCGAGCGGGGGGAGATCTTCGCCGTCATCGGCCCCTCCGGGTCGGGGAAGTCGACCCTGCTCCGCCTCATCGACCTCCTCGACACCCCGACGGGGGGAGCGATCCGGGTCAATGGGGCCGATATCCATGCCGGGAAGAGCCTCGCCATCCAGCGGATGATGGGGATGGTCTTCCAGAAGCCCGCCGTCTTCAACACGACGGTCGCGGAGAACATCGCCGTCGGGCTCCGGTTCAGGGGGGCGAGGGAGGCGGCGATCCGCGAAAAGGTCGAGGAGGCTCTCGAGATGGTCGATCTTTCCGGCTACGGCGACCGGCGGGCCCGGACGCTCTCGGGCGGGGAGATGCAGCGGGTGGCCCTTGCCCGGGCGATGGTGATCGAGCCCGAGATCCTCCTCATGGACGAACCGACGGCGAACCTCGACCCGGTCTCGGTGGCGACGATCGAGGACCTGGTCGTCCGGATCAACCGCGACCTCGGCACGACCGTCCTCATCAGCACCCACGATATGTACCAGGGCCAGCGGCTCGCCCACCGGCTCGGCGTGCTGATGAACGGGGTCTTCGCGCAGGTGGGAACCCCGCGGGAGGTCTTCACCCTTCCGGCAAGCCGCGAGGTCGCCCGGTTCGTGGGGATCGAGAACATCGTCGACGGTGTCGTCGTCGGGGAGAACGGCGCCACCGCGGTCGATGCCGGCGGCGTCCGGGTGAGGGTTGCTGCGCCGCTCGCACCGGGGGAGAGGGTCAGCCTCTGCATCCGGTCGGAGGACCTGCGGATCGCCCCGGCGGATGCCGCGAAAGCCCCCCCCGGCAAGAACGCCCTCCCCGGCACCGTGGCCTCGATCGTCCCCCGCGGCCCGTTCAGCAGGGTGACGGTCGACTGCGGCTTTGCGCTCTCGTCCGTCATCTCCTGGAAGAGGGTGGACGACCTCGATCTCCGGGAGGGGAGCAGCGTTACGGTCTCGTTCGCGCCGGAGTCGGTCCACGCCGTCCGGCGGGAGTGAGGGGGGGGCCTCCAGCGCCCGGACCCCGGCCCGCCAGAACGACACTTTTTGTGGACGAACCCCACTTCCGCCCGTTCAACTCGCTCCAGGCAGCCACGTTCTGAGAGCCGGAACGAGACGGCGGTCAGGAGGTCGAGGACCGGGGCCCATGATCTCGTTGGAGTATACTCCGGCATAAGTACCTGTTTTCATCGGAGTATAAGCGAACTAAACCGGCGTGCCGGCACCCGGCACCGTGCCCGCGTCACCTTCAGGGAAGCGCGTCGTCCTCCGCCAGGTGCTCCCGCACCTCGCGAAGGTGCGCATCAAGCCGCCTCCTGAACTCCCGGCGGTCGAGCGCCCGCGCCTCGTGGCCATCAAGCTGCAGGATCCGGTCGGCCTGCGCGATCAGGATATCGAGCGACGAGGCGGCGAAGAGGACCGCCGTCTCGCCGAGCGCCTCGCGCCGGGTCGCAAGCAGCGTCGCAAGCGGCGTCACCTCCCCGCTCTGGAGACAGCCCGGCACCAGGAGATTCGTCGCGGAGCGGTCCTCGTCGAGGATGAGGAGCGGGGCTGCCGCCCGGACCGCGGCCTGGAACTCCTCCGCCATCACGAGCGAACCGCTTCCCCGACCGAATGCCGCCCGGGGCGTGCCTGAAAGCCCCGGCGGGAGGCTCTTGAAGAAGAGGCTGACGTCCGCCCCGGCGAGGTCCCGCTCGCCCGCCTCGGCCCGGGCGACCCCCTCGACACTGACGAGGAGTTCCCGGCCGTCCCCGGCGGCGTGATCGTCCTGCCCCGCGACGACCGCGTGGAGGAAGGTGCTCTTCCCCTCGGCGTTCGAGCCCGCGACCGCGAAGGCCTCTCGCCGCCGGAGGCCGAGGCCGGTCACGACCCTCCCGCTCCCGGCGAGCTCCACCTCGACCGGGTCGAGGGCGGCCGGGCAGCGGAAGGGGATATGGACGCCCTCCTTCGGCCCCGCGATCCGGGGATGGCACCGGAGCGGGGTGAAGGTGCGCGCCGGCCGGGTCCCGTCGGCGATGAACGCGACGAGCCCCATCCCGGGGAGAGCGCCCCGGAGGGCCTTCTGGTCGACCGAGAGGTCACGCGCCGCCGCAAGGGTCCGCTCCGGCACCCGGCGCACGACGCGGTCGAGGGCCTCGATGAGCGCGCTGAAGCCATCCATGACCTCCCCGATCGCGCCGGGGGTCGGGGGACCGGGGTAGGGGAGGGCGCCCCGGACAACGAGATGGAGCCCGGCATCGTCGATCCGGTTCCCGTCGTCCGGCCGCCAGAGGTCGGTCCCGACGGCGCTCCGTGATGCGATCAGCGTGACCGGCTCCACGTTCGGGAGGCAGTGGCGGGGGTGCTCCGTCCCGGTCCCTGCAATCGGGCCGAGAGCCCGCTCGGCGGGGACCGCCGCCTTGATCGCCTCGATCAGCACCCCGGCGGCCCCGTCGGCGCCCGGACCCGACGCGCCCGGCGGTGCCCGGAGGAGGAGGGGGATGCTGAACCGGAGCGCCGTCGTATCGAGCGACCGGACGAGATAGGTGTTGACCAGGTCCCGCACCGCCTCCCGCTCGATGCGTGCCCGGCCGTCCCCGACACCCGCGACGATCCGGTGAACCTGCCCCTGCCAGGAGCCCTCCGTTCCGCTCATCCCCTCTCACCAGATGATGGTATCCCGGACCCCAAGGGCTTTGTGCAGACCTCCCTTCCCTGGTCTTAAATACCCGCACCGACCACCATTTCTACAATGGAACTGACGGTGCTTGCGAGCGGGAGCAAAGGAAACTGCGCCTATCTGAAAGGAGAGGGGGGTGCGCTCCTCATCGACGCGGGGCTCTCCGCACGCGAGATCCTTCGCCGTCTCGAAAATGCCGGCGCCGACGCATCGGCTATCGAGGCCATCCTGGTCACCCACGAGCATATCGACCACGTCCGGGGCGTCGACGTCCTCGCACGGCGGCTCCGGATTCCCGTCTACGCGACCGGCGGTACGCTTGCGGGATTCTCGACAAAGTGCGGGACGACACAGGCCGAGATGCGCCGGTGCAGGTGCGGGGAGGCGTTCACCATCGGCGACTTCTCGGTCGAGGCCTTCGCCACCTCCCACGACGCCCGCGAGCCCTGCGGTTTCTCTGTCACCGAGGGCGGCCTCCGTATCGGGTGCTGCACCGACACCGGCACCGTCACCACGACCATCTTCGACCGGCTCGCCTCCTGCGACGCCGTCCTGCTCGAGAGCAACCACTGCCCGAAGATGCTGGAAGAAGGCCCGTATCCCGTCTACCTCAAGAGCAGGATACGCTCAAAGCACGGACACCTCTCGAACCCCGACGCCGCCCGCTGCCTCCAGGCGCTCGCCGGCAAAGTCCACATGGCGATGCTCGCTCACTTAAGCGAGGTCAACAACACGCACGACATAGCCCTTCATACCGCGCTCGAAGGGCTCGGCTTCTACTCCGACCAGGTCGCCGTCACTGTGGCGCCCCAGGACCCGGGCCCCGTGCACCCGGAGTGCTGCGGCCTCCGCCTCTGACCTCACACCTGCCGGAACGTGCAGACCATGCCGATCACGGCACCCCCGGCGTCGACGATCGGCTCGGCCGCGACGTGGACCGGGAGCCGGGAGCCATCGTTTCTCACGACCACCGTCTCGCCTGCCCACTTCGCGGACCCGCCCCGGGCGAGCACCTCGGATGCGAGCATTCCGGCAGCATCGCCGCCGGAGAGAAGAGACCAGACCGGGAGACCGGCGAGCTCCTCCCCGGAATAGCCGGTCAGGCGCTCCGCCTCCATGTTGACGACGACGACCGCCCCGGTCTGATCGGTGGTGATCTTCGCCTCCTCGGGGCCGGCCGCCTCCAGGGTGCCCTGCTCGATCGATGAGTCCAGCCACTCCTCCACGGCCTTCCGCTCCGTCATCTCGATGTAGTAGAGGAGGCGCTCGAACTGCCGGTTCGCACGCTCGAGATCTCTCGTCCGCTCCGCGACGAGTTCTTCCAGGTGCTCGCGGTGGCGGTGCAGTTCCTGCTCCGCCTCCTTCCTCTCCGTGATATCCCTGATGACTGCGAGGAGATGCGTATCGTAGAGCGGCATGATGCGGGCTTCGTAGTGCCGGATCTCCGCCCCGGTATCCGCGCAGGCGAACTCGAACGGCATTGGAGGCGCGTCGGTCCGGGCGGCCTCCTGCAGTGCAGCCTCAAGCGCCTCCCCGGCCCCGGCAGGGAGGAGGTCCTGCAACCGCCGGCCGAGCAGAGCCCGGAAGGCGAGCGGCACCCCCGCAAGCCTCCCGGCCCGATAGTCGAGGATCGTCCCGTCGGTGTTCAGGCGGAGGAAGAGGTCGGGGAAGGCCTCGATCACCGCGGTCAGTTCGGATGTCACCTGCCTGAGATGCTCCTCGACCAGGGCGTGCTCGGTCACGTCCCGGACGGCAAGCAGGCTGTAGCCGCCCTCGACCGGCGCCCGCCGGATCTCGAGGTCCCGCACCCTCCCGTCGCGGCGGACCACGCTCGCGACCAGGGCGTTCCGGCCGCCCTGCAGGAGTTCCCGTACCAGACCCCGCACCTTCTGCCGGTATATCGGGTTCGGGTGAGCACGCTCAAACCATGCAGAGAGGGTCGGCACATCCTCCCGGGTATACCCGGTGATCCGGGTGAACGCCTCGTTGAGGTACCGGCAGGCACCCTCGCCGTCCACCAGAACAAGTCCGTCCGGCACTTCACGGAGGATCGAGAGGTAGATGACATCCTCTCCAGGGCGCGGGGACTCCCGGGATTCTCCGGCGCTGCCGGTCCCGGATCGTTCCTTCCCGGTGCCTTGAAAGGTGTTGTCTTCCGTCATCGTAACCCCATCATGGTCTTCGTATATTCAGGCCCGTGAGTGCCGTATGTAGAGAGTTAGGCCCGTCGCCATACATATACTCATCGTTCTTTCTCCAGCCCCCATTATCGAGATCAGCCTTTTTCGACAGAGATCCGAAGCATTTCGGATAAGAGGCACGGAATGGAGAGAGTGAGAAACTCGTGACATATGGTCAGGATTCCCTGATACTCAGGGCAGACATGCAGTACTGGTCGACGCTTGAGAAGAAGGCGGATCTCGCCCGCTTTGACCGCTCGTCGTCGCCCTCGATGAAGTCACGGAGGATGTACTCGAGCGCCGCAGTATAGTAGTCCCGCCCGGAAGAGGCCTTCTTCACCTCCTCAAAGCAGAGATAGCTCTCGTTCTTGCGGTTGCACATCACCTCGAGCAGGGTATCGAGCAGCAGGAGCAGGTGCCGGGGGAACTGCTTCAAGATAGCAAGCTTCCGGAAACTGGCATACGACGCCGGCTGCGAACCGAGGATCGCAAGTTTCAGCCCGAAGTAGATCGGCCCGGGGTCATCGGGGAACTGCTGCATCATCTGCTTGACGATGGCGGCCGCCCCGCTCCCGTTGCGCTGCTCCACGTGGACGGTAAACGCCTCCGCGAGGAACCCCCGGTCATCCGCAAAGCGCTCCGTCGCCAGGGCGAGGAGGCGCCGGCGGTGCTCGATATCCCCCTCCTGCTTCGCCCGCAGGATGCCCATCCGATAGACCTCAGGCTCGCTCGGGAACCAGGTGAACGCCAGGTCCAGCATGTACCAGAAGATCCGGTTCAGCCGGGCGTCCTTCCGGTTGAAGATGCCGAGGCGGTCGAGCGGGGGGCGGGCGCGGCAGAGGGCCATCATCTCCTCGCGGGCCCGGAGTTCCATCTCGTTCGGGCGGAGTTCCTGCTTCCGGTTCGCCGCAAGAGACTGTGCATAGAGGCTGTACGCGATCGCGGCGTTGACCCGCCCGTCATAGTTCCTGTACCGGGCCAGGTACTCGATCGCCAGCCCATAGTTGCCAGCATCGATCAGTTTGAGGCCCGCAACCACGTCGAGCGTCGCCCTCCCTTTCCTCCGCCGCTTGTTCCCCATGGCATGGCGGAGGGTCTTCTCCAGGAACTCGGGCGTCGGAGACTCGCGCGTGGTATTCAGGAGCGTCAGGGTGACGGAGTCGATGAAGTCGTCGTAAGACCGGTCGTCCAGGTTCGGGAACGTCTTATCGAGCGTGGCGGCGACGTGCCCGAAGAAGACCGGGAGGCTCTCCTCAACCTGGCCGATATTCTTCTCGATGTAATCGCTCATGGTAGCCTGGAACTGCTCAAGTCTCCTGTTCCGGAGCGCTTCAGGCTGCCACGCATCTTCCATGTATCTTAAAATGGGGAACGTTGATGATATGTTTTATTAAATGATCTCCGGCGAGGCGTCATAACCCTTATCGCGGCTGCCCTCAAACCCTGCTTGAAGAGGATGTGGTCACGTGGGCTACATAGACGAACTCAAGCGGGTGGGGCGGGATGCAAATCCCTTCTTCAAACTGATGGGGATAGATCTCGCCGAATACGGGGACGGGCGTGCCCGCCTCACGATGGAGGTCCGGCCGGATATGCTGAACGGCGCCGGGTGGCTCCAGGGCGGGGTCTACGTGGCGCTCGCGGACGAGGCGATCGCGCTTGCGCTCTACACGCTTCTTGCAAAAAACGAGCGGATCGCGACGATCGACGAGCACACCAGTTTCTTTAAGGGCGTCAGCACCGGGACGATCGTCGCCACGGGAAGGGTCATCCGCAAAGGACGCCGGGTGGCGTTCGCGGAAGGCGAGGTCAGAGACGCGGCGGACGATACGCTTCTTACCCGAACATCGACGTCGTTTGCGGTCATCGAAGGGTAACGCCGCGTCGGGCACCCGGCGAAATCCCCCGTTGCACCGGCGGGGATTCCCCCGGGAGCCCCGGAACAATACATTCTCAAGACCGGAGATCACATACATTAGCTAGAGATTCCGGACTATCGGAGGGGAACAAGAGTTTGAAGTATATTGTTGTGACCGGCGGCGTCATGAGCGGGCTCGGTAAGGGCATCACCACCGCATCCATCGGCCGCCTCTTAAAAAACCGCGGCTACGAGGTGACGGCGGTAAAGATAGATCCGTACCTCAACATCGATGCCGGCACCATGAACCCTGCTCAGCACGGTGAGGTCTTCGTCCTCTCCGACGGCGGCGAGGTCGATCTCGACCTCGGCAACTACGAGCGGTTCCTGAATATCAGCCTCAAATCGATCCACAACATCACGACGGGCAAGGTCTACAAGAACGTCATCGAGAAAGAGCGGCGCGGGGACTTCCTCGGCGCGACCGTCCAGATCATCCCCCACATCACCGACGAGATCAAGCACTGCATCCACCGGGCGGCACGGGAACCGGTCAACGGGAACAGCACCGCGGATGTCTGCATGGTGGAAGTCGGCGGCACGGTCGGCGACATCGAGAGCATGCCATTCCTCGAAGCGATCCGGCAGATGCACGGCGAACTCCCGCCGGAGGATATGCTCCTCGTGCATGTCACCCTGGTCCCGATGGACACGATGGGGGACTTCAAGACCAAACCCACCCAGCACTCGGTCAAGACGCTCAGGGAACTCGGCCTGCAGCCCGACATCATCGTTGCGCGGAGCCGCGAGGTGATCGGGCCGCAGACGAAGAAGAAGATCTCGGCCTTCACCGATGTCCCGGCAAAAGCCGTCATCTCCGCAAAGGACGTCCCGGACATCTACCAGATCCCGATGGAACTGGAGAAAGAGGGGCTCGCGGACGTCGTCTGCAGTTACCTTGCCCTCGACAACCGCGAGCCGGACCCCGCGTGGTACCGGGTCGTCTCGCAGGAGTACACGAACCGGGCGACGGTCGCGATCGTGAGCAAGTACGGGATCGAGGACGTCTACATGTCGATCAAGGAGTCGCTCAAGCATGCCGGAAGAGCGCTCTCGACCGAGGTGAACATACGCTGGCTGGACGCGGAGACGTTCGACCAGAAGGACCTCGCCGACGTCGACGGTATCCTGATCCCCGGCGGGTTCGGCCAGCGCGGGATCGAGGGCAAGATCCGGGCGATCAGGTATGCCCGTGAGAACAAAAAACCCTTCCTCGGCCTCTGCCTCGGGTTCCAGCTCGCGGTGATCGAGTATGCACGGCACGTCGTCGGCATCCCCGACGCCACGAGCGAAGAGATGGGGGCGGGGACGCACGTCATCGCCATCCTCCCCGAACAGGAGGGGGTCTTTGATCTCGGCGGGACGATGCGCCTCGGCAACTGCGATGTCGCCCTCAAAGAGGGGACGAGGATCTCCGGGCTCTACGGCAGAACGGAGATCGTTGAACGGCACCGCCACCGCTACGAGGTGAACCCGGCGTTCATCAGCGAGATCGAGGGCGCCGGCCTGGTCTTCTCGGGCACCTGCGGCGAGCGGATGGAGGTCTGCGAACTCCCGGATCACCCGTTCTTCCTCGCGACGCAGTTCCATCCCGAGTTCAAATCAAGCCCCACACACCCCTCCCCGCCCTACGTCGGCTTCGTAGACGCATGCAAAAAGAACAAGTCAACTTCCGAATAAGGTGAGATTGTAGAATGGTAAACGTTGAGAAGTTCATCGAGAAGGCAGTCCAGCAGATCCGCGACGCTGCCGGAGACGAAAAAGTCGTGATGGCGCTCTCCGGCGGGGTTGACTCGTCGGTCTGCGCGGCGCTCGCCACCCGCGCCATAGGCGACCGCCTCGTCCCGATATACGTGGACACCGGGCTCATGCGCAAGGGAGAGACCGACCGGATCCGGACCCTCTTTGACGGGAACCTCCGCGTCGTGGACGCGGCGGACGAGTTCTTTGCGGCGCTTGCCGGGATCACCGACCCCGAAGAGAAGCGCAAGGCCATCGGGGAGCGGTTCGTCCGGGTCTTCGAGCGCGAGGCAAAGCGGACGGGAGCGACGATGCTCCTGCAGGGGACGATCTACCCCGACCGCATCGAGAGCGAGGGAGGCATCAAGAGCCACCACAACGTCGGCGGGATGCCCCTCAACATAGACTTCAAGGGCGTCATCGAGCCGCTCGCCGACCTCTACAAGGACGAGGTCCGCGAGGTCGCCGGCGGGCTCGGCCTCCCGGTGGAGATCCAGCACCGGATGCCCTTCCCCGGGCCGGGGCTTGCCGTCCGGGTCCTCGGCGAGGTGACCCGCGAGAAGATCGCGATCGTCCGTGAGGCGAACGCCATCGTCGAGGAGTGCCTGGTGGAGAAGTTCCGCCCCTGGCAGTGCTTCGCGGCGCTCGTCGGTCTCGGGACCGGCGTCAAAGGGGATGTCCGGCTGCACGGCTGGATCGTCGCGGTCCGGGCCGTCGCATCAAGGGACGGCATGACCGCCGACCCGCTGCTCCTCCCCTACGAGACCCTCTCAAGGATGGCAACCCGGATCACCGCCGAGATCCCCGGCGTCGCCCGGGTCGTCTACGACGTCACCCCCAAACCCCCGGCGACGATCGAGTACGAGTGAGGAAGAATATGGAACAGAAAGCGCGGGTGATCGATACCCGCGGCGAGATCATGGAAGAGAATTCACGGGAGCTTGATGCTCGTTACTATATGCCCGCGTTCTCCCGGACGATGAAGATCGTCCGCGGCGCGGGGTCGCGCGTCTGGGACGACGAAGGACGGGAGTACATCGACTGTGTGGCAGGGATCGCGGTCTGCAGCACCGGCCACTGCCACCCGACGGTGGTGGAGGCGATCTGCGATCAGGCCCACCGCCTGATCCACTGCTCGAACCTCTACTACGTCCCGAACCAGGCCGAACTCGCGGAGAAACTCGTCTCGATATCGGGGCTTGCGAAGGCGTTCCTCTCGAACTCCGGCGCGGAGGCGAACGAGGGCGCGATCAAACTCGCCCGCGTCCGGACGGGAAGGAAGAAGTTTGTCGCGTTCACCCACGGGTTCCACGGGAGGACCTGCGGGTCGCTCGCGGTCACCCACAAGCCCGCGATCCGCGAGCCGTTCGAGCCGCTCGAGCCCGCCTGCACCTTCGTCGACTACGGCGACCTCGACGCGCTCGCGGCTGCCGTCGATAAGGACACGGCCGGGGTCTTCGTCGAACCCATCCAGGGCGAGGCGGGCGTCCTGATCCCGCCGGACAGTTTCCTCCACGGCATCCGGGAGATCTGCGACGACGCCGGCGCTCTGATGATCGTCGACGAGGTCCAGACCGGTATGGGCCGGACGGGCAGATGGTTCGCCTTCCAGCACACCGGTGTCACCCCCGACATCGTCACGATGGCAAAGGGGCTCGCGAGCGGGTTCCCCATCGGCGCGCTCGTCGCCCGCGAGGGGCTTGAGTTCGGGCGGAGCGAGCACGGGAGCACGTTTGCCGGCGGGCCGCTCGCCTGCGCGGCGGCGCTCGCGACGATCGACGTCATCGAGGGGATCCTCCCCGGCATTCCGGCGAAGGGCGAGCGGTTCATGAAAGGCCTCGCCCCCCACAACCCCCGCGGCCGCGGCCTGATGATCGGGGTCTCGGTCGGCGACCGGTGCCCCGAGGTCCAGCGCACCTGCGCCGAGAACGGGGTGCTCGTCAACTGCGCTGCCGACGGCAACCTCCGGCTGATCCCGCCGCTGGTGATCACGAACGAGGAGATCGACGCGGCTGTCGGTGTCATCGATGCGGCGCTTCGTTAGGGCGTGCTACGCGGGCGCGACGGGCTACTCCTACGCGAAGAAGGCGGAGGACGTCGTACGCGAGCACGGTCTTGCCCGGGTCGCCCGGCTTGCGAGCAACGAGAACCCCCGCCCGCCGTCGCCCGCCGCGATCGAGGCGGCAGAGGCGGCCCTCCGGGAGGGGAACCGCTACCCGGACGAACGGAACCTCGCGCTCGTCGAGGCCCTCCGCTCCTACCACGGCGACTACCGGTTCGTCACCGGCGCCGGGATGGACGGGGTCATCGAGACGGTGATCCGGACGGTCGTCGAGCCCGGCGAGAAGGTGGTCGTCTCGACCCCGACCTTCTCCTTCTACGGCCTCGCGGCCGCGGCGCACGGTGGGAAGGTCGTGAACGTCCCCCGGCAGGACGACTACTCGGTCGATCCGGAAGCGTTCATCGAGGCCTCGCGGGGGGCGAACCTTGCCTTCCTCTGCTCCCCGAACAACCCCACGGGAAACTCGGTCACGCCGGAGACGGTCGAGGAGATCCTCGAGGGGATGGAGGGGCTCCTCTTCCTCGACAACGCCTACGTCGATTTCTCCGATATCGACTACCGCCCCCTGATGCGGCGGCACGAGAACCTGATCCTCGGCCGGACGATGTCGAAGATCTTCTCTCTCGCCGGGTTCCGGGTCGGCTACGCCTTCGTCCCGGAGTGGTTCGAGCCCTTCTACAACCGGGCGGCGACCCCGTTCGCCCTGAACTCGATCTCGGCGGCGGCGGCCGTAGGAGCACTCTCCGACCCGGGCCGGGTCCGCGAGACCCGCGACCATGTCCAGTCGTGGCGGCGGCGGTTCATCGAGGAGGTGCCGTATCCGGTATTCCCCTCGGACGCGAACTTCGTCATGATCGATGTCTCCCCCCACACCGGCGGCGAGGCGGTGGAACGCCTCGCGGCAAAGGGTGTCCTGGTGCGGTCCTGCACGAGTTTCCCCGGCCTCGGCAGCCACTACATCCGGGTCAGCATCGGCGAAGACTGGGAGAACGAGTTATTCCTCGAGGCGATCAAGAGCATATGATGATCGGCATCACCGGTACGCCGGGAACGGGAAAGACGGCCGTCGCGGCCGAACTTGAGCGGCGGGGGCACCGGGTCGTCCGCCTGACGGATACGGTGCGCCCCTACATCATCGAGGAGGACCGCTGCCGCGATACGCTCGTGGTGGATGTCGACCGGTGGGTCGAGGAGTTCGAGCCCGTCGACGGCATCGTCGAGGGCCACCTCGCGCACCTCCTTCCCTGCGACCGCGTGATCGTCCTCCGGTGCCGCCCGGACGTCCTGCGGCGCCGCCTCGGCCCGCGGAACTACACGCCCGAGAAGGTTGCGGAGAACGTCGAGGCGGAGGCGCTCGACGTCATCCTGATCGAGACGCTCGAGGAGCACCCGGACGAGCACGTTCTTGAGGTGGACACGACCGATCTCGGTGTCGCAGAGTGCGCGGACCGGGTCGAGCGGTTCATCCGGGGAGAACTGCCGGCGTCCTACGGGGCGATCGACTGGACCGACTACCTGGGGACCGGCCCATGACGCTCGACCAGTTCCGGCCGCACGTGCAGGGGATCATGCAGCCCGTCGTCGGCCTCGCACGGAAGGCCGGGGTCACCCCGAACGGGCTGACCATTGCGTCGTTCTTCGTATCGGTGCTTGCCGGCATCGCGTTCTATGCCGGCGGGGTCGTCCTCGGCACCATCATGGTCGCCTTCAACGCAGTCTTTGACGCGCTCGACGGGGCGCTCGCGCGGGACATGGGGATCGCGAGCCTCCGCGGAGACTTTCTCGATCACGTCATCGACCGCTACGCCGACATATTCATCATCACCGGCATCTTTGCCGGCGGCGCCGCGTCCTGGCCGATCGGGGTCTTTGCCCTGACCGGGGTCCTGATGTCCTCCTACCTCGGCACCCAGGCGCAGGCCGTCGGGGTCGGGAGGTTCTATGGGGGCATCCTTGGCCGGGCGGACCGTCTCGTCCTGATCATCCTCGCCGGCATCCTCACGGTCCTGATCCCGGTAACGATCTTCGGCCTGAACTACCTGGGCTGGCTGCTCGTCATCTTCGGCGTCCTGGGCCACTACACCGCCCTCCAGCGGTTTGCCCACGTCTGGCGGCAGATCGAGAAGCACTGAGGCTTCCCGGAGAATCTTTTCTTTTGCCTCCGCCCGACGTAAGAAGGCAGTCGCTCCCCACAAAATCCGTCCTCAAAAAAGCGGGAGGTTGATCGGCCCTTACGGGTTGAGCATATAGATCCCGTAGGTGAGGTAGGATGCGAACGTCACCCAGAGGATGTAGGGGACGAGCAGCACCGCCGCGGGGACGGAGACCCGGTAGAAGGCGAGTATCGTCATCAGGATTGCAATCCAGAGGAGGACGATCTCGATGAGAGCAAGGAACGGGGACTGCAGCCCGAAGAAGAGGTACGACCAGAGGACGTTCAAGATCAGCTGGACGCCGAAGATCGTCATCGCGACCTTGACATCCTTACGATCCCACCCCCTGATCCAGACGAGATAGAGCGCGATGCCCATCAGGATGTAGAGCACCGTCCAGACGGGGCCGAAGATCCACGATGGCGGGCTCAGGGCGGGTTTGATCAATCCGGCATACCAGGTCGGGATGGCCGGCATCGTGAAGAGCGAGCCGATCGCCGCTGCAACCAGACAGACGCCTACCGCCGCAACGAACTGGATAACCCGGACGTATGCAGGTGCCACGACGGTAACAATGAATCCTGCATCCTTAAATCTTTCGACATAAGCGAGATCGTCAGCCACCGCCCCGACAGAAAGCCGACGAACTGCCTGCCCGGCAGCGGCGGGATAGGTGAACCCGGAGCAGGAGCCCGCTACCGGAGACCTCCGGCCGGGAGGGAGTTTGAGATCTCAGAGATGATCCGCGAGCGGATGGTGGCCGCCGGGATCACCGTGACCGATCCGTCGCTCTGGCTGTGGTCTCCCGTCCGGACGCCGGGGCCCTACTCGAACCCCTCCTCCCCGCCCTCGTCCTCGTCGTCTCCCACCGGGAGGACCTCGCGGAGGGTGAACCGGAACGCCGCACCGAGGTCCGGCCTTCCCTCCACCCGGTCTTCCACCCGGATCGTGCCGCCGTAGCGCTCGATGAGCGTGCGGACGATGAAGAGGCCGAGCCCGTCGCCGCATCCCTCGGACCATCCCCGCTCGAACCGGGTGAAGATCGACTCCTTCATCCCGTCCGGGACGCCGGGGCCGGTATCCTCGACAGAGACCAGGACGCTCTCGCCGTCGTAGTCCTCCACCCGGATCGCGATCCCGACCGCCGAACCCCCGAACTTGACGGCGTTCTGGATGAGGTTGGTGAAGACCTCAGAGAGGAGGTCGTCCGCCCAGACCTGGCACGAAGTCGCCCCGGCCTCGATCGCGACGTCCGGGAAGGCGGCGACCTGCTTTCTGATGACGGCGCCGAGATCGACCGGCCCGACCTCGGGCGGATCGTGGTGGATGCGGCGGATCGTGGTGACGTTCCCGATGATCTCTGCGCTCTTCCGGACACTGCTCCGGATCTTTCTGGCATACTGCGCGGCATCCCCCCCCAGCATCTCGATGAGGAGATCGGCGTAGAGGCTCGAGACGTTCTCGGCGTTCTTGATGTCGTGCGTCATGATGTCGAGGTAGAGGTTCGCCTCCCGGTTTGCCGCCTCGAGTTTCTTGTGCAGCATCCCCTTGAGGATGCCCGACCCGATCTCTTTCCCGATCGTCTCCAGAAGCGTCCTCTCCTCGCGGGAGAAGGATTCTCTCGTCCGGCTCCCGGCATAGACCGCCCCGACGACGACCGACTCGGCGATGAGGGGGACGCACGCGAGCGCCGAGACCTCGAGCTCCTCAAGGATGCTCGCCTCGATGGAGTTGAGGTCGGACTGCCGCTCGATGTACCGGGGCTGGCCGGCGATGAAGATGAAGTTGAACGGCCAGTGGTGGACCTTGATGATCCGGTTTTTGGGGACGCACGATTCCGGCAGCCCCTTCTGGTGCTGGAGCAGGGCGCGTTTCCGCTCGGCATCGAGCATGTAGACGATCCCGACGTGCAGCCCCATCAGTTCCAGCGTCTTCTCAAGCGACTCCTCCAGGAGCTCCGCAAGCGAGAGGGAGGCGGCCGAGACGCTGATGATCTGGTTCAGGACCGCGAGCTGCCGGTTCCGGATCAGGATATCCTCCTCCGCCCGTTTCCGCTCGGTGATGTCCATCACACCCGCGATCGAGCCCCGGAACTCGCCGGCGTCGTCGCTGAAGGGGCAGGCGATCATCAGCGCGGTGATGCGGCCGCCCTCCCGGGTGACGAACTCGCACTCGTACTCCTCCCGGACACCCTCTCTCCGGCGCCTCAGGCGCTCCTCCATCGCGGCGCTTTGTGAGCGCGGGATGAAGGAGTGGATGGGCTTTCCGAGCATCTCTTCCGGGGTGTAGCCGAGCATCTCCGCCATCCGGGGGTTGACAAACGACGTCCGGGCGCCCGGGTCGAGCACCCATATCCCCTCGCTGAGGCTCTCGACGACGAGCCGGTACTTCTGCTCGCTCTGCCGGAGCGCCTCCTCGGCCTTTTTACGGTCGGTGATGTCGAGGACTCCGGCGAAGCACCCCCGGAAGACGCCGGCAGCGTCGAAGACCGGTGAGGTGACCACAAGCGCGTGGACGCGCCCGCCGTCGCCGGCGAGGAGATCCAGTTCAAACTCCTGCTTACGGTCAGTCTCCTGGCAGAGCGGGTTTTTTCCGCCCGGTGAGGTTCCGGCGATGAATCCGGCGACCGGCGAACCTACCAGGCGATCCGCGGGGCAGCCGAGGATCTCCTCCATGCGCGGGTTTACGAAGGTGATGCGGCCGGCCTCGTCCACGGCGAGGACGCCTTCGTTGAGGTTCTCGAC
>DALN01000059.1:35654-35973 GCA_002499455.1 Methanoculleus sp. UBA77
CGCGTACCTGACGGCCCGGCAGAGCAGTTCTGCGTCGGTCTTTTCCCGGATCAGGTAGTCCTGCGCGCCGTTCCGCATCGCGCGGAGCGCGGCGGGGTCGTCTCTCGCGGTGGTGAGCACAATGACCGGGAGATCGGGCGCTGCCTCTCGCAGGCGGTCGAAGGCCTCCGTCCCCCGGTTGCCTGCAAGATCGAGGTCGAGAAGCACGACGTCGATTCCGCCCCCGGATGCCAGAGCAAGCCCGTTCTCGGGACGCTCGCAGTGGATCAACTCAACGTCGCGCCCGCACGCGCGGAGCATCTCCCCGAGATTGCCGGGA
>DALN01000135.1:0-19186 GCA_002499455.1 Methanoculleus sp. UBA77
GGCCGGCACGTTCGAGTGCACGGCTAGTTCCGGAACCGGAGCATCCTATACGGTTAATAACCTGACCCCGCTCGGGGCACTCCAGGCAGTATCGGAACTCGAGGGCTTCTCCTACGACGTCACCGACAAGAAGTGGGTGGAAGGAAGCAACGAAGTCCTCCTGCTCGACAACATCGGCGAATACCTGTTCGTAAAGCATGAAGCCGAGTGGGCCTGCTATGTCAACGGCGCCCTTAAAGACGGCTACAGCAATTCTGCCGACGGTCTCAACGTCGTAGAACTCGCCGATGGCGACGAGGTCATCTTCTGCTATGGTAACGACCCGACGCCGGAGACCGCAACGGCCCTGATCCAGATCGAAGTGGACCTGGACGGATCGGTGACGCCGACCCCGACACCATCCGGCTGGTCCATCACGCTCAAGGGCGCGTTGACCGAGACCGTCGACCAGGACTACTTCGAGGACGGGATCGCCTGCGGACATGTCGCCACCTACACCGATGAGAACGGCGGCGTCTGGAGCGGCATGCCCCTCTGGTACCTCGTCGGCCTCGTCGACGATGATAAGAGACATGGGTCAGGCGCATTCAACGAGGAACTCGCCGCGGAAGGCTACTCAATCAAGATCATATCGAGTGACGGTTACTCGATCAACCTCCAGAGCGAAAGCGTCGCAAATAATGACGAGATCATCGTAGCAAACACCCTCAACGGCACCGAGCTTCCGGAGACCATCGGCGAGAAGGACAAACCTTGCTGGCCGCTCCGGCTTGTCGGCCCCGACGTGAGCGCCGGCCAGCTGATCGGCGCCATCTCCACGATCGAACTCGTCGGCCTCCCCGAGCCCTCCGGCGAATGGGAGATCACGCTTTCCGGCGCGTTCAACCGGACGCTCACGCAGGCGGAGTTCGAGGATGGAGTCAAGTGCCACGGTGGGAGTTACACCGACGGTGACGACCAGGTCTGGACCGGCATGTCGCTCTGGTACCTTGTGGGCGTCGTCGATGACATGGAGGCCGGCAACCACTGGACGCTGAACGAGACGCGGGTAGCCGAGGGCTACACCGTACGGGTGTCTGATGCAAGCGGGTTTAACGCCACGTTCAACAGCGCCGATATCGCCGGGAGCGACGCCTACCTTGTCGCGGACAAGATGAACGCCGCACCGCTGACGGACGACGGTAAGACCTGGCCGCTGAAACTCGTCGGCCCGTCCCTGACCAACAAGCAGAAGATCGGCAGCATCGCCTCGATCACCCTTGAAGGGCTGCCGGGCGAGAGCACCGAATCGGAGTGGACGCTTGCCCTTGAAGGGCCGCAGATCAGCGACCTCCTCACGAAGGAGGAGTTTGAGGAGTGCGGCTACCACGTGAAGACCTACAATGACGGTGTCAGCACCTGGAGCGGCGTCCCGTTAAAGGTCCTCTGCGGCTGGGTTGACGACGACATCATGCACGGCTCGGGTGCCTTCAACATCGGCCTCGCCCAGACCGGCTACACGGTGATCGTCTCCTCCGGCGGGGAGAACCCCTACAGCAAGGAGTTCACCAGCCAGGAGATCATGGCGAACCCGCTCAACTACATCGTCGCGAACAAGGTCAACGGCACCCCGATCGAAGGGAGCGCCTACCCGCTCCGCCTCGTCGGCGAGGGAGCGGCCGGGAGCAAGAGCATAGGAAACGTCCAGAAGATCCAGCTCGTCGACTTCCAGGAGCCGACGGAAGCCCCGTCGATCCGTATCGTCAAATACGCCTCCGACGGCAAGACCATCCTTGAGGAGACGACGAAGACCATCACGTGGATGGAGGAGAACCTGGACGTCATCGGCGCGCCTAACGGTGTCCGGCTCAGGTTCCAGGGACCGACCTTCATCCCGGACGACCTCTGGAACCCGGCCGAAGACATAAACCCCGGTAAAGTCGACGATGTCGTGAAGGGAACCGCCATCCGCGACCTCTGCGACCTCGTGGGAGGCGTCCCCGAAGGAGGCGAGATCTGGCTCATCGCAGCCGACGGCTACGAGGCCAAGCTCAACTACACCAACCTCTACACCCCGCTCGAACGGCAGGGTGACGCGATCGTCGCCTGGTGGTCGGAACGGGATGGTTACGTGCCCGACTACCGTGCCGGTCCGCGCCTCTTCTTCAACACCCCCGACGGCATCTTCGGTGCTGAAGATATGCGGGTCTGCCTCGCTGAACCGTACTGGCACTACTACTGGGCGGACGGCATCCAGTACCCCTCGGCGGCAGGTGTCTCCAACCAGAAGATCGCAACGATCGAGATCCACCCCGGCGCCCGGGAGGACTGGAACCTCATCCTGACCGGCGCCATCACCGACAACATCACCCGATCCTACTTCGAGTCGGGCAAGGCCTGCGCCATGGGTATGCACGGCGCGACATGGACGGATGGCGACGGCCACATCTGGTCCGGGATGCCGCTCTGGCTCCTCTGCGGCTGGGTCGACGACGGCAACAAGCACAGCGCGGGAACGGACCCCTTCCGTGACGACCTTGCAGCAGCGGGCTACAACGTGACCGTCATCGACTACGGTCCGGACGGCATAAAGGGTACCGATGACGACTTCTCCGCTGAATTCAACAGTTCGTTCATTGCGCGGAACAACAACATCATCGTCGCGAACGAGATCGACGGTGCGCCGCTGCCGAAAGACGGCGACAAAGCACCCTGGCCGCTGAAACTCGTCGGCAGCGCCCTGACCTCAAACAAGCAGAAGGTCGGGAGCATCGATGAGATCGTGCTGACCGGCGTGCCGATCGTCGTGGTGCCCACGGGCGATGCGACAATCTCCCTTGAGGAGGGCTGGAACTTCGTCTCGACACCGAAGCGGCTTGCTGACGGCAAGAACACCTTCGCGATCTTCTTCGATGCCGTTGACACCGCGGGCCACTCGATCCAGTACTACGACGGGCTTGAGCAGAAGTGGAAGCCGATGGCCTCAACCGAGTCCTTCCAGCCGCTCGACGGCGTCTGGATCTACGCGGACGAGGCCTGCACGGTCCCGCTGACCTTCGCACCCAGCGGGCCCAACCTCCCGCCCACGAAGAACCTCGGTAAGGGCTGGAACGCGATCGGCTTTACGGACACCGAGCCCACGTCCGCGGCAAGCACCCTGCTCTCGCTCGGGAACCACTGGACAACCCTGATTGGCTTCGATGCGGAGGCTCAGCAGTATGATGTCTCGATCATCCGCGGTGACCGCAATTCTCACAGCGACGAGCGCACGATGCAGCCCATGCGGGGCTACTGGGTCTACATGACTGAGGCGGATACGCTTGCTGCCATCGGCGCCTGAAGGTGAACGGGCGATGATGCGGTATGGTGCTGTGCTGATCCTCATCCTCGGCCTCGTCGCCAGTGCGGCGGGTGCCGGGGATCCAACCCCCGTTTTGCCTCACGAGTTCTATGGAAGCGTAACGGTTGCCGGGTCTCCCGCACCGGCCGGGACTGTGATCACCGCGACGATCAATGGGGCCGAGTGTGGTTCGGTCCAGACAAAGGAGGCCGGACGGTACGGTAGCCCGGATGAAAGCCTCGGAGATCGTTTAGACGTGACGGCAACATCAGACCAGGCGGGAGCGACGATCACGTTCTACGTCAACGGGGTTGCCGCACAGGAGACCGCGACCTTCACATCCGGAGCGGTAACGGCCCTCGACCTGACCGCAGCCGCCGGGGAGAGCACGCCTACGCCCACGCCCACATCGGGCAGCGGTGGTAGCGGCGGCGGCGGCTCCGGTGGTGGCAGCGGAGGTAGCGGCTCCTCACAGGGGCCCGGATCGGAGTTCACGTACAACCCGGACGCCCCGGCTGCCCCGGAGGTCTTCACCGGGCGCGGGTCGCTCACCACATCGACGGCCGGCGTGGTGCTTGCGCCGGTGACGGTCAAAACCAATGACAACACCGGTGCCGTGACGATCCCGGAGGGCACCGTCGCTCGCGACGGAGCCGGGAACCCGCTCGGCGAGGTGACCTGCAGTGAGGTCGCTCCGGCAGAGATCCCGCCGGCCCCGGCAGGAACGACCATCGCTTTCGCGCTCGCGTGCGGCCCGGCAGGAGCCACCTTCAACCCGCCGGCAGTCCTCACCTACACCCTCTCCGCAGAAGAGTGGGCACAGATCGATGAGGGCGCCACACCGGTGGTGATGTGGTACAACCCGGAGAGCAGCGAGTGGCAGGAGATCGCCGCCACGGTGGACCCGGCCACGCGGACGGTCACCGCAGAGGTCGATCACTTCAGCATCTATGCCCTGGCATGGACCGTCCCGGCGACGACGGTGGCAGCGGGGGCAGAGGGAACCGGGACTCCGGCCGCGGAGCCCGGGCCCGCGCTCCCGCTCTGGGCACTGGCTGTCGCAGCCGTGCTGATAGCGGCGGTTGTAGCCTTCCTCGTTCTGAGGAAGAAGTAACCCCCATTTTCACACTTTTTGAGGAGGAGCGAATGTTACCAGCGCACTGGCGGGGTCCTTTTCCATACCCGGCGATCGTCGCAGTCTTCATCTGCCTCGCACTGGCGGTTCCGGCCGCTGCGTCCCCGACAACCGGGGTGCATATCGTAAAGCTCGCAGCCGACGGCGTCACCGTCTTAAACGAGACGACGGTCGACTACCGCTGGATGGAGGCACACCTCCCGGTCCAGGGGGACGGCGTGACCCACTACTACCACCAGGGACCGGTCTTTACGGGGGACCCCTGGAACCCCGGAGAAGACACCAATGTTCTTGAGAAGGATATGGGCGCGGTGAAGGGGACGGACCTTGCCGACCTCTGTGACCTCGTCGGCGGAATGGCCGGGGAGGATACCGTCAGGATCCGGGCGGCAGACGGGATGTCGAAGATCTTCCCGTACCGGAACGTCTACGAACCGGAACCCCGGCAGGGACCGATGGTCATCACCTGGTACAGGGCCGACGAGGGGTACGTCCCCGACTACTACACGGGGATGCGCCTCGTCTTCTTCGCGGATACCTCGACCAACCCCGACGGCATCCACGCCTTCGGCATCTGGGATATGCACGAGTGCTTCGATCCCGAGTACTGGTACTTCTTCCAGCCCAACCTGCCGACCACGACGGGTCTCTCCGTGCAGTATGTGAGCGAGATCGTCATCTACAGCGAGGAAGAGCCCACCGGGAGCATCCGTGTAAACTCGACGTCCCCCGGGGCCGCCGTCTATATCGATGACGAAGAGACCGGTAGCGTGACCCCCTGCACCCTCTCCGGGATCGAGACCGGGAGCCATGTGGTCCGGGTCGAGAAAGAGGGATTTGTCCAGCCGGACGAGAAGTGGGTCACAGTCGTGGCGAACACGGTCACGGAGGTCGACTTCGACCTTATCGCCGAGACAGGGAAGATCGATGTCTCCTCTGTCCCGACGAATGCGAGCATCTACCTCGACGGGAACGATACGGGATTCCGGACCAACGCGATCCTGGAAGCTGTCCCGGTCGGCGAGCATACGATCGAACTCGTGCTGTCGGGCTACCGGAACGCCACCCAGACCGTCGTCGTCGAGATGGACGTGGTCAGTATCGTCGATGTGGCACTCTCCCGTGAGAGCAGCGACACAGGCGGATCCGGCGGATCCTCTTCCGGGAACGGGAGCATCTCCATCACTTCGGTGCCGATGAACGCGAGCATCTTCCTCGACGGAAACGCCACAGGGTTCTGGACCGATGCGACCCTGGAAGACATCCCGGTCGGCGAGCACACGATCGAGCTCGTGATGCCAGGTTACAGGAATGTCACCCGGAACGTCACTGTCGAGGAGGGTAGGTGCAGCATTCTTGACGTGATCCTGGTACTCGAGAACAGCACGGTGGGTGAGATCACTGGCGGGACCGGGCGGATCGCCGTATCCTCGGTCCCGGCGAACGCAAGCATCTTCCTTGACGGAAAGGACACAGGGGCCCGGACCAACACGACCCTCAAAGCGGTTACGGCCGGCGAGCATACGGTTGAACTCGGGATTCCGGGCTACGTGAACGCCACCCGGACGGTCACCATAGAGGAGGGCAAGAGTATCACCCTCGACCTGATCCTCTCTCGGGCGGGCAATGAGACCGGGGCGAACGCCGCAGGCCGCGATGGACCCGGGTCCGGGAGCCCCGCGCCGGGTAACCCCATAGAGGCTCTCGTCGCAACGGTTCTCGGCTTCATAAACGGAATACTCTCTGCCTTCGGGATCGGAGGCGATCTGCCGGCCACACCGGAGCCGGAGAGCACCGTGGCTCCCCGCGAAGATACTGCCACTCCTGAGCCGACCAGTACACCCGTACTCACTGCACCCACCCCGGACGGCACTCCGGGGACCAGGAGCCACTCCGGCGGGCTCTACATCCAGTCATATCCCCCGGGTATGACGATCGTCGTTGACAACAAAAAGCTGGTGTCGCAGACACCCCAGGTCGTCTACGGGCTCCGCGAGGGGCTCCACAGCATCCGCGTAGAGGCGACCGGGGACAGCGACAGTGACGAGACCGGTTACCGGTTTGAGACGGTCCAGGCCTGGGTCTACCCCGACGCGATCTCCCCGGTCTCCCTCGACGGCGTGACCGTCACCAGCAGGAAGACAATCCGGGTAGAATCGGAGGCATACCAGGGTGAACGGTTCACCGCGAACGGGCTCTACCCTGCCGGAACCATCCCGGGCGACGCTGTCATCGAGGGGATGAAGTCCTGGGTCACCGTCTCCCGGAACGGGACGTTCCTCTCGTTTACCGTTCCGGGCGGCATCGGAGCCGGCGAGACGTATCGGATCGAGCCCCGGAGTACGGAAACCGTCACGATCAGCATCCGGTCCAGTCCTCCGGGAGCCCTGGTCTTCATCGACGGGTTCCCCACGGGTAAACACACCCCGTGCAGGGTGGAGGGGCTCTCCACCGGGCAGCACCGCATCCAGGTCTCTATGCCCGGATACCTCCCCGCTGAAGAGGTCATCACAATACCCGAGGGCTCCAGAACCGGCGGCGCCATCACCTGCACGCTCGAGGAGTATGTCCACGGAGACCTTCTCGTCGAGAGCGCTGTCCCGGACGCAAAGATCTATCTTTACGGCCGGTATACCGGGGAGAAGACGCCGTACACCTTCAACGGGATGAGCATCGGGACCTATGAGGTCAGGGCCGTCTCGGACGACGATTCGAAGACAGTCGAGGACGTGCTGGTGAAGCCCGGTGAGACGACCCGGTGCGTGGTGGCCCTGAAGGAGGATGCACGGTGAGCCGGTACCCGAACCTCTTGCCTCTGGCAACGGCTGCCGTGCTCCTCGCGCTCATCCTCCCGGCAGCATCGGCTGCCGTCGTCTGGGGCCCGTACGTCACGAATACCAGCGAGAACTCAGCGGTGGTCAGCTGGAAGACGGCGTCCCCGGCAGGGGATGGATGGGTCGAGTATGCTCCCGAGGGCGGTGAGACGTACCGCATACCCTCCACCAGCGAGGGAGCCATGCATCACGTGCTTCTCACCGGCCTCACGCCGGCGACCACCTACCGCTACCGCGTCGGTACCGGAGACGGAGTGACGGGCGACTGCAGGTTCCGGACGTTCGGCGACGAGAGGTTCACCTGCATCATCTACGGCGACACACGGGCGCAGAAGCCTCTCTTCACCCAGGCAGAACGGCACGGCCTGGTGGCGGAGAGGATCGCCGCAGAGGAGGATATCCTCTTTGTCATGCACACCGGCGACTTCGTCTGCGAAGAGGAGGAATGGGACGAGTTCTTCACGGTAGCCGGACCCATGCTCCGGAACACGACCCTCGTGCCGGTGGCGGGCAACCATGACGGGTCGGCGGAGGAGTTTGCCGACGTCTTCGGCCTGCCCCCGTATTACTCCTTTGACGCCGGCAGCCTTCACGTGACCGTCCTCGACAGCAACGACCGCGCATGGGCGGATATGGGTTCGCAGACCTCATGGCTGAAAGGGGACCTCGCATCGTCCCTGCCCCGGAAGATCGTGGCATTCCACCACCCGCCGTTCAGCTCCGACCGGCAGCACCCCGGGGGAGACCTGGGCATCCGGGCGGAGTGGTCTGAGGTCCTATCGGAGAACGGTGTCGATGCCGTATTCGGGGCACACACCCACGCCTACGAGCGCTACAGGGTCAACGGGACCGAGTACTTCGTCGTCGGGTGCGGCGGGGCCCCGTTCTACGCCCTCTCGGAGGAGAAGCCCACGGGGCACCAGGCCGGGCGGGAACAGACCCTCGGCTACATCCGGGCTGTTGTCAGCCCTGATGCCATCGATCTCGAGATGATGGCGGTCGCGGAGGTCGCGAAGGACGGCAGGGTGACGACGTATCCGCCAGGGACCGTCATCGACACCGTCCGCCTCCCGGCAGATGCCGCACCGCAGGAGAGCGCTCCTGCCGCGTGGTGGGTCGTGCCGGCGGCCCTTCTCGGGGGTGCAGCACTATTCAGAATTCGGAGATGAAGATTATGCGTACCAGATTGCCATGGATGCTGCTTGCGCTCCTCTGCGTGAGCATGCTCGCCGCTGCCGCCTCGGCGGCGCCAACGACCGAACTGCACGTTGTAAAGATCGCAGCCGACGGGCAGACGGTCCTCAACGAGACGACGATCGATTATCGCTGGATGGAGGCAAACCTCCCCGTTCTCGGGGACGGCGTGACCCACTATTACCACCAGGGGCCCGTCTTTGAAGGAGACAAATGGGATCCCGAAGAGACGACGAACTTCAAGGACAGGGGGGCCGTGAAAGGCACGAACGTTCGCGACCTTGCCGAACTGGTCGGCGGCGCCGAACCCGGCGACGAGATCATGGTCAGGGCGGCCGACGGCTATCACGTCGAGTTTGCCTACCAGAACGTCTACGAGCCCGATCCCCGCCAGGGACCCATCGGGATCTGCTGGTACAACGGCGCGGAGGCGGGGGCCGGCGAGCGGCAGGGCCGCGGCTACGTCCCCGACTACTACATGGGGATGCGGCTCGTATTCTTTGCTGACAACTCGACCAACGCGGAAGGTCTCCACGTCTACGGGAACCAGGATATGTATGATACGCTCCCCGAGTCGGCCCAGCACTTCTACGACCTCTATCCCTCCACGGGAGGCCTCACGGTGAAGTGGATCGACGAGGTCCGGGTTTACACCGGCGGGTTCCACGGCGAGCGGGGAGCCCTCGCGGGCTCGCTCGACGGCCCGGCAGCGACTGCAACGACTGAAGCGCCGGCAACCCCGCTCTCTCTTGCGGTGACGCTCGCAGCAGCCCTCGGCGCAGCGGCGTTCCATGCTAGGAGAGGAGCGTGATACCGGTGCACCGGATCGCTCCGGCCCTCCTTGCCCTGGTGCTGGTCGGCGGCGCGGCCCTTGTCACGGGGTGTCTCGATCCTGCGGCCGCCGTCGAGGAAGTGACATGGAACCTGACGCTTGCCGGCGAAGAGGAGCAGGTACTCACGCATCCCGAGATCCGGGCGATGCCTGCCGTCGAGGGCTACGGCTACTCGGTCTCGACGGTCGGGATCAAGTATGGTCCGAACCGCTACCGCGGCGTACTCCTCGCCGATCTCGTCGAGATGGCGGGCGGAGCCGGCGAAGACGACCTGATCTACGTCTCCGCAGAGGACGGCTACCTCTGGGTCTTCGATGCCGCGCAGTTGCGGGGCGAAGAGTTCTTCACGTTCGACGAGAACCTCCATGAGATCCCCTCACCGGCGCTCCGCGTCATTCTCGCCTACGAGCAGGACGGCAAACCCCTTGCCTATGGAGACGGCGGACCGCTCCGCCTTGTCGTCATCACCGAGACACCTGATGTCATCACCGAAGGGAGCCCCTGGGTGAAGTGGGTCGACCGGGTCGAGGTCAAGAGAGGATGACAAGAACGATAGTCTTCCTTGCGGCCCTTGCCCTCACCGTCCTCATGGCATCCGCAGGCTGCACCGACTCCGGCCAGGAGCGCACCGTCCTTACGGTGGTCCCGGCCGGGAGCCTTCTTTCTCCGCTCGAGGAGGTGGAAGCCGCCTTTGAGGACCGGCACCCGAATATCGATGTCCGTCTCGAAGGGCACGGGAGCATCCAGGCCATCCGGCAGGTGACGGATCTTCATCGGGCAATCGACGTCGTCGCGGTCGCGGACGCCTCGCTCATACCGGACATGATGTATATCCCAATGAGCGAGGGAGAGGGGAACTACACCGACTGGTACGTTCCCTTCGCGGCAAACGAGATCGTGATCGCCTACACCGACCGGAGCGCGGGGGCCGATGAGATCACGGCAGAGAACTGGTACCGGATCCTCGCCCGCCCGGACGTGCGGGTGGGGTTCTCAAACCCCATGCTCGATGCCTGCGGCTACCGGGCGCTGATGGTGACGGCGCTCGCCGAAGAGCATTACGGTGAGCCCGGGCTCTTTGGCGCCATCATCGGCGGCTCCTTCGACCCGCCGCTCACCCCCGCCAGCGTAGACGGGATGACGGTGATCACCCTGCCGGAGCGGATGAGGCCGGCAGACGAGAAGGTCGCTATCCGGGACGGGAGCATCTACCTTCTCTCGCTCCTCGACGCAGGCGGCGTCGACTATGCCTTCGAGTACAGGAGCGTCGCCGAGGAGCACGGGCTCCGGTGGATCGACCTCCCGGCAGAGATCAACCTCGGCTCTGCGGCGCACGCTGATGACTACGGGAAGGTGCACGTGACCCTCGGATTCCAGCGGTTCCGGTCCATCGGGAGCGAGCGGATAGGCCAGCCGATCGTCTACGCCGTCACCGTGCCCGAGAGCGCGCCCCACCCGGAAGAAGCGCGGATGTTTGTAGACTTTGCTCTGGATGCGTTCCGCGAGGGGGGCGCCGGATGGCCCCGGCCGATAGGGACGGAGGCGAGTGCTGCCACAGCGTACCATGCCACCAATTGACAAACCTTTTTTGGCACCGGCCGCCCATGTAGTGGTAGCGTATGTCCGGCGGGGTCCGGTGACTGCAGAACCGGCACCGTCATGAGTAGCAGAGACAGGGTCCCGGCAGTATGCAGCCGGCAGACCACCGATGGGATACTATGTTCTGGAACAGGGCAATGGAGACAATCCGGCCTGACGAGCTCGCTGACCTTCAGCTCAAGCGGCTGAAGTGGACGCTCTCTCAGGCGCAGGAAGTTGGGCTATACAAACGAAAGTTCAAGGAGGCAGGCGTATCGCCGGACGAGATCAGGACGCTCGACGACGTGGAGAAACTTCCCTTCACCTACAAAAAAGAGCTCCAGGCCGGATACCCGTTCGGTCTCTTTGCGGTCCCGATGAAGAAGATCGTCCGGATCCACACCACATCCGGCACGACGGGGAAACCGACCGTCGTCGGCTACACCCGGCAGGACCTTGAGAACTGGTCGGAACTGATCGCGCGGAACATGACGATGATCGGCCTTGGGGAGGACGACATCTTCCAGAACGCGGTCAACTACGGGCTCTTCACCGGGGGGCTCGGTTTCCACTACGGTGCCGAGAAGATCGGGGCAACCGTGGTTCCGAGCGCGACGGGGAACACCCGCCGCCAGATCGAGATGATCGAGGACTTCGGGGTGACCGCGATCCACTGCACCCCGAGTTACGCCCTCCACCTCGCCGAGGTGGCCGAGTCGATGGGAAAGACGCTCGATACCCTCAAGACCGGTATATTCGGGGCCGAACCCTGGTCGGAGAGCATGCGCACCGAGCTCGAACGGCGCCTCGGCGTGAAGGCCTTCGACAGTTACGGTCTCTCCGAGATGTACGGGCCGGGCGTGGCATTCGAGTGCCCGGAACACGACGGGCTCCATATCTGGCACGACTGCTACCTTGTCGAGATCATCGACCCGAAGACGGGCGAGCGGCTCAGCCCCGGCGAGCGGGGCGAACTCGTCATCACGCCGCTCGTCAAGGAGGCACTCCCGCTCGTCCGCTACCGCACCGGCGACGTGACCCGGCTGATGGAGGATGGGTGCTCCTGCGGGCGCGGACAGAAGATTGCCCGGATCACGGGCCGCAGCGACGATATGCTGGTCATCAGGGGGATCAACGTCTTCCCCTCGCAGATCGAGCACGTGCTCCGGTCCCTTCCGGAGGTCGGGGAGCAGTTCATGGTATATATCGATCGCGTCAAACATCTGGATGAGATGACGATCGAAGTAGAGATGAGCAGGGCGGGGTTCTCCGGCGAACTCCAGGACCTCGCCCGCATGCAGAAGAAGATCGCGGGCGAGCTCCATAACACGCTCGGCCTCAGGACCGCGGTGAAACTGGTAGAGCCGGGGTCGCTTCCCCGGTTCGAGGGGAAGGCAAAGCGCGTCATCGACAGGCGGGGGGCGATCTGATGGCGCCCTGGAACCCGCGGACGGAGGAGATGCCGCCAGACGAACTGCGGCGGCTCCAGTACAAACTCGCGAAGTCCCTCGTCTACCGGCTCTACAGTTTCAACGAATTCTACCGGCGCCGGATGAAAGAGGAGAACGTCCACCCCGACGACATCAGGGCGCTCGAGGACGTCGCAAAACTCCCCTTCATGTACAAGCGGGACCTGCGGGACGGCTATCCCGATAAGATCTTCTCTGCTGAGAAGAACGAACTGGTCAGGTACCACGTCTCCTCCGGCACGACGGGGAAACCGACAGTCGTCGGCTACACCGAGCGCGACATCGAGAACTGGAGCGAGTCGCTCGCGCGGGGGTTCTCCTCCTGCGGCCTCGGCCGGGGTGACGTCATCCAGGTGAGCTACGGCTACGGTCTCTTCACCGGCGGTCTCGGCGCCCATTACGGTGCCGAGCGTGTCGGGGCAACCGTTCTCCCCACAAGCGTCGGGAACACCGAACGGCAGGTCGAGCTGATGCAGGACCTCCACGTCACCGCGATCGCCTGCACCCCCTCCTACCTCCTCCACATGGGCGAGGTGGCTGAGAAGATGGGCGTCTCGATCAAGAACGATACCGACCTTCGTATGGGCTTCCTCGGCGCCGAACCCTGGTCGGAACAGATGCGGGCCCGGATACAGGATTGGCTCGGCATCCGAGCCTACGACATCTACGGGACGAGCGAGCTCTCCGGGCCCATGTTCACCGAGTGCACCGAGCAGCAGGGGATCCATGTCTGGGGAGACCTTGCGCTCGTGGAGATCATCGACCCCGCGACCGGCGAGGTGCTCGAGCCCGGCGAACAGGGCGAACTGACCATCACCATGCTCCAGAAAGAGGCGCTCCCCATGGTCAGGTACCGTATCGGCGACCTCACCGCCCTCGAGGAGGGGACCTGCGCCTGCGGCCGCACCCACCCGCGTATCGGGAGGATCCGGGGACGGGTGGACGATATGCTGATCGTCCGGGGCATCAACGTCTTCCCATCGCAGGTGGAGCATGCACTGCTTGAGATCCCCGAGGTCGGCAAGCATTTCCAGATCGTCGTCGACCGGAAGGGTGCGCTCGACTCCATGCTCGTGCGGGTCGAGGTGAGCGAGGGGGCGTTCTCAGACAAGATCACCGACCTTATGGTGATCAAGAGGAAAGTGGAGCACCGCCTGCGGAGCTCCCTGAACGTGAGCGTGGACGTAGAACTGGTCGAACCGGGCACTCTGCCCCGGTTTGAAGGCAAATCGAAGAAGGTTGTTGACAGGAGGTCGTTATAATGGAGAAGTCCTACATCGTCAAACAGATCTCGATCTTTTCGGAGAACCGCCCGGGACGCCTCGCGGCGATCGCGGGCGCGCTGCGGGATGCGGGAATCAACATCTTTGCATTCAGCATCGCTGAAGCGGACGGATTCGGGGTCGTCCGTGCGCTCGTCGACCGGCCGGAGGATGCCCACCGGACGCTGACGGATCTCGGGTTCCGCGTCTCGTTCACCGACGTCATCGGCGTCAAGATGCGTGACGAGCCCGGCGGCCTCTCGGAGATCGCGTCGATCCTCGGGGACGCCGGGATCAACATCGAGTACGCCTACGCCTACTCCGGCAGGGACGGGGCAGTCCTGATCCTGCGCGTGGACCAGGCCGAGGACGCCGTCAGGCAGATCCTCGCCCGCGGCGGCGAACTCCTCAAGGCATCGCTCTCACAGTAACCGGGTCAGGCCGGGGCCCGGGGCAACCCCGGACCCTCGTGCCGGCCCCACCTTCAGGAACATGAACCCGATATAAACCGGCTCGTCACTTCACAAAGCCCGAACGGAACCGCAGCCCCGACTCCATCCGGTCAGATCAAAGAGACGGGGCTCATGTAACGTTAATCAGCGCCGTTTCTCCCATTTCAGGAGTTCGGAGACCTCCGAGAGCGTCCGTCCGCGCCGGATCTCTTCGCGGATCCTCTCCTCGGTCTTCTTGACCTCCATCGCCCGGCGCGCGACCTCATAGGCCCGCTCCCGCGGGACCACCACGACGCCGCTCTCGTCGGCGACGATCCAGTCTCCGGGCCGCACCTCCCGGCCGCAGCAGGTTATCTCGGCGTTGATCTCCCCAAGCCCCTTGGGGTCTCCGGCGTTCGGGGCGGTCGCCGTGGCAAAGACCGGGAACTTCATCTCCCGGATGTCGTCGACGTCCCGGACCGCCCCGTCGATCACGATGCCTGCGACCCCCCGGTTCTTCGCGGAGTGGGTGGCGAGCTCTCCCCAGGGGGCAACGTCCGTCCTTCCATCGTTGCTGATGACGAGGACGTCGCCCGGTCCCGCGACGTCGATCGCCTCGACGGGCTTTGCCCAGTCCCCGCCGACGGTCCGGACCGTCACCGCCCTCCCGACCGCTTTCACCCGACCGGAGAGAGAGGAGATGCCTGCCATCGCACCTTTCCGGTGCATGGCATCGGTGACGTTCGGCGCAGAGACCGCCTCAAAGAGGCGGCGAATGGCGGCATCCTGGCTCTCCTCCTCCCGCGGACGGATCTCGGGCCGGTCGATCGCCTCCCGGACTCGCCGTGCCGCTCCGGCGACATCGGCAGCCTTGATGATGTTTCCCCCGACGATGACGACGGAGGCCCCGGCAGCAACCGCCTCAGACGCAGTCTCTGCATCAAGCCCCCCCGCGACGGCGATCGGGATACCCACCTCCCCGGCCAGGCGGCGGAGGAGGTCGAGCGACGACCTGCCGATCATCTGCTGGTCGATGCCCACGTGGGCGTTGATGTAGTCGACGCCGAGCGCCGCAAGTTCACGCGACCGGGTGACGGGGTCGGGGACGTTGATGAGGTCGGCCATGATCCGGACCCCGTACTTGCGGGCCGAGCGGACCGCCTCGACGATCACGGCATCATCGGCGTCGGCGAGGATGCAGACGATGGCGGCACCGGATTTTGCCGCCATCTCCACCTCGATGGCGCCGGTGTCGGCGACCTTCATGTCCGCGACGATATCGTGGCCGGGGAAGCGCTCACGGAGCGTCCGCACGGCCTGCATCCCCTCGCTCTTGATAAGGGGCGTTCCGGCCTCAATCCAGTCCGCACCACCACGAACCGCCTCATCCGCGATCTCTACCGCACGATTGAGCTCGAGAAGATCGAGCGCCACCTGGAGAACCGGCATTGCCATACCCTACTGTATGGCAAAGATTGTATTTATGCGGTATCGGACCGGGGAAACCTATATGAACCGGAATGCATGAGGTAGCGGGCGGCCCCGGCGGCATGGATGTGATGAAGGATGGTCGAAATAGGATATAAACTGGCATGTGAGGAGCACAGGCCGCTGGATCTCGTCTGCAGCGCCCGGCAGGCGGAAGATGCCGGCTTTACGTTTGCCATGATATCGGATCATTACCACCCCTGGACGACCCGGCAGGGGCAGAGCCCGTTCGTCTGGGGGGTCATCGGCGGCATCTCCCAGGTGACGGCGACCCTCCGGCTGGTGACGGGCGTCACCTGTCCGACGATACGGATACACCCCGGCATCATCGCCCAAGCTGCCGCAACCGCCGCGATGATGATGCCGGGAAGATTTGCTCTCGGCCTCGGGTCGGGCGAGAACCTGAACGAACACGTCTTCGGCGACCGCTGGCCCCCGGCACCCATCCGGATAGAGATGCTTGAAGAGGCGGTGGAGGTTATCCGGCTGCTCTGGAAAGGAGGGATGAAGGACTATTACGGTTCCTTCTACACGCTTGAGAACGCACAGGTCTTCTCGCTCCCGGACGAACTTCCCCCGATCTACATCGCATCCGAAGGCCCGATCAGTGCTTCCATGGCCGCGCGGGCCGGCGACGGGTTCATCAACGCAGGCACCAACGCCGAGGAGACCCTCATCGTCTTCCGGGACTCCGGGGGCGGCGATAAACCGGCATACATCGAGACCTCGGTCTGCTGGGCAGAGACCGTGGAGGAGGGGCAGAGGACCGCCTATGAGCAGTGGCCGATCCCGGCAAACACCGGAGAGCTCAACAGGCTCCTCCCCACCCCTGTCCACTACGAGCAGATGGCGAAGATGGCAACACCGGAGGCCGTCGCCAGGCACGTCGTCTGCGGCCCCGACCCCGAGCCGTATATCAAGAAGATCGAGGAGAGCGTCAAAAAGGGGTTCGATCACGTCTGCATCCACCAGATCGGTCAGCAGCAGCGTGAGTTCATGGAGTTCGCCGCAAAGGAGATCCTGCCACAGTTTGCGAAGTGACGGCAGCGGGGAGAAGAGGGAGGATGAGGGAGCCAAAAAGAGGGTTACGGCCCGGCCGGATCCTCGAGATCCGTCCGCACCCGGCAGATGCTCTCGACGGGGAGGACAAATATCCTGCCGTCTCCCGGTTTGCCGGTCCGGCCGTTCGCCCGGATGATGCCGATGACCTTCTCGACGTCGGCATCGCTGACGACCATCTCGATCTTCACCTTCGGGATGAGCTCGACCGGCATCACCTTCCCCCTGAACTTGAGGGAAATCCCCCGTTGCGCCCCCCGTCCCATGACCTCGGTTACGGTCATGCCGTAGACGCCGTCCGCTTCGAGCGCTGTCTTCACGGAGTCGAACATCTCCGGCCTGATGACTGCACAGACCATCTTCATGCGCACCACCTCACACCCGCACGGACTCGCCGTGCTGGGCGATGTCCAGTCCGACATACTCTTCCTCCTCGGTGACCCGAAGCCCCATCACTGCGTCGACGACCCTCGCGATGACGTAGGTCACGCCGAACGAGTAGGCCACGACCACGCCCACATCCACCAGCTGGATGAGGAGCTGGGCCGGGTTCCCGTCGATCAGGCCGCTCACGCCGCCGATTGCCGCGACCGCAAAGACCCCCGTCGCGAGGGCCCCGAAGATCCCGCCCATGCCGTGGATCGCCCACGCATCGAGGCTCTCGTCAAGACCCCTCTGGACACGGAAGACCAGGGCGCCGTAGCAGAAGAGGCCTGCACCGGCACCGATCACGACGGCGGCCATGGGACCGACGAATCCTGCCGCCGGGGTGATGGCGACAAGGCCGGCGATGGCACCGCTGATCATGCCGATCGAGCCCGGCCTGCCGCGGATCCAGGCCGTGCAGAGCCAGGCGAGAGCCCCCGCGGCCGCCGCGATGTTCGTCACGATGAAGGCGTTTGCCGCAAGGCCGTCCGCGGCAAGAGCGCTGCCGGCGTTGAACCCGAACCACCCGAACCAGAGGAGCGCCCCACCGAGGAGAGCCAGGGGGATGTTGTTCGGCTCCATGCCGTGGCCGCCGAAGCCGAGGCGTTTCCCGATGACGAGCGCAAGCGCGAGCGCGGAGAACCCGGAGCTGATGTGGACGACCGTGCCGCCGGCAAAGTCGAGCGCGCCGAACTGCGCCGCCCATCCGCCGCCCCATGCCCAGTGTGCAAGCGGGTCGTAGACCAGCGTCGTCCAGAGCAGGCCGAAGACGAGGAACGAACTGATCTTGATCCGTTCCGCAACCCCGGATGTCACGATCGCAAGCGTGAGGCCTGCAAAGACCATCTGGAAGGCCACAAAGAGCAGGTCAGGTATGCCGTCGCCGTCCATCCCGATGCCCTGCAGGAAGGCGTACTCGAGGCCTCCGACCAGGCCCAGGATATCGGGCCCGAACGAGAGGCTGTAGCCGCAGACGACCCACTGGATGCTGACGAGGGCGAACGCGATGAACGAGAGCGCGATCATGGAGATGAGGTTCTTCCGCCGGACGAGTCCGCCGTAGAAGAGCCCCACTCCCGGTGTCATCAGCATGACCATAGCCGTACAGATGAGGATAAACGCCGTAGTGCCGGTGTCAATCATGTCCAGGCCTCCGGACGATCCATTGATTGTTCTCGCTGTTCATTGGAAGGAAGTTGCCTTCCTACATTAATAAATTTTTCTATTCGTGAGGCAGAACAGGGAAGGACTGATACCCATCGCAGTCAATGAGTATCGAAGTGATGCGATGAACGACATCCGGGGCCCGGCCGGCGTCCGCCGGGCCTGCACCCACCTGCGGTCGGCAAAGACCAGGATAGAACTCGCGGCGACCCTCTACCAGGAGGTCTCGCGCTACTCGCTCTTTGACCTCCAGGCAATGCGGGGCAGGATAGAGCGGGATCTCCAGTCTGTCCCCACCGAGTACCGGCTGCGCCTCTACCCGCGGATGATGGAGATGATCTTTGAGACGCATCATACCCTCATCGCCACCATGCGACAGGGCAACCCGAATATGCAGGATGGGCCGCTTCCCGGAGAGGTCCAGGACTTCTGCGAGATGGTCGAGAAGACATGTCTTGGCACCGACGAGGAGGAGCAGCACCTCGAACTTCTCTACTTCCTCCTTGCCGCCTTCAACCTCTTCGTCCTCGACCTTCCCGCCCACCCGGTGGGCACGCCATTCCCCGGCGGGTTCAAGGTCGAGATCAGGAACGGGGAGTATCTCTGCCCCGTCCGTGAGAAGGCCGACGACGTCGAGAACGCCCTCTGTCCCTTACTGCCCGGCAAAACAGAGCGACATATAGGAGAGATCGGACCCCGGGCACGGGAGCGTGGGGCGAGACAGAGAAGGATCCGGTCGTTAAAAATAAAAAAGGGCTCTGTTGAAACCCCGTTCCGATCTTTATCCTTACTCTGATGAGGCTGGTGCCGGACCAGACTTCTCTCTAGAACGACCCCTTTCTCGGGCATGCCCTCATGCAGTGGACCGTGGTGGCCTGCGCATCTCAGGTGCTCGAACTCCCGTCGTACCGCCGACCGTTTATCGCCATTGGGGGGCTGAAGGGAAGTGCCGTGCTCCGAAGGAGCGGAGTTGAGCACCGATAGGTGCGAGGGG
>DALN01000135.1:19195-30525 GCA_002499455.1 Methanoculleus sp. UBA77
GGGGCGGGGGCAGTCATGGCGATACCTGATGGAAGGCCGTGCACTGCAGCACCTACCACCAATTACAGCCATCTGGAGCAAGCGCGGGGTTTCAACAAAACCAAAAAAAGAGACCTGTGTGGTCTGCCCGCCTACTCTTCTTCCTCGTAGCGCTCGAAGAACGTGACCTCGTCGAGGATCTTCTTCTGCGCGATCTTGATCTCCTCGGGGTATCCTGCGGGGATCAGGGAGACGAGTTTATACTCTTCGGGGACGTTGAGGAGTTTCCGGACATCCTCGGCGTAATCCTTCTTCTCTCCCGCAACCCAGCAGGACCCGACCCCCCAGGCCTGGAGCGCGAGGAGGAGCTGCATCGTCGCGGCGCAGCAGTCCTCAAGGTAGTACTTCGCGTCCTTCTTTCCAAAGACAGCGAAGCAGATAGGGGCATCCGCGATGAACCCGCCGTTCTCGGCCAGGTCTGCGATTGCCCTCAGCGTCTCACGGTTCTGGATCGTCCCAAAGAGCCAGGGCTGCTCGTTTCGTGCGGTCGGGGCAAGGCGTGCGCAGTCAAGGGCGTCCTTGATGATCTTCTCCTCGATGGGAGTATCCTTGTACTTTCGCACACTGTGTCTACTCCGAATGACAGTGACACCGAGATTAACCGTTCCACCAATCGGACTCATGCAACGATGGTGGGCACTCCTGGCCTAAATACCTTGGGGAAACGGAGGTAGGGAGACCCCCGGAGAGGAGGAGGGCGGCCCTAGAAGAGGCTCTGCAGTATCTGCAGCATATTCGAGAAGCCGTCGGTGATGACCACAGCCGGGTCTATCCCGAGCACCGGGAAGATGAACAGGAAGTAGGCGATGACCCCGAGCGTGCATCCGATGTTTGCGAGCGCGGCGACCAGCACCACCCGGAAGAGCGGGATCTTCCTCATCTCAGAGAATGTCTCCGCCGCAAGAATCCGACGAAGTTCTCCGGCGGTGGGCTTCCTCATCTTCGCCTCGACGGCGGCGGCGAACCATCCCGCCGCGAGCAGCGGGTTGAGCGACGTCATCCAGGAGACGGCGAACGCCATGGCGGCCGAGAAGGGGTGCCCACCGGCGAGCAGCGTGAATACGGCGCTTAAGGCCCCGGTGATCACGATCCAGTAGAGGAAGGCAGCGAGCAGGACGTCGAGCCCCACGCCGGAGAGGGCAATTGCTGCGATCAGGAGGAGGAAGAGACCGGTGACGGCCGCCCCGATGATCTTCGCCCACGGCAGGCCACCCTTCGACTCGGCGGTAAGGGTCGAGAGCGGCGGCAGGGTTCCCGGCGCATCGAGGTAGCGCTGGACTCCCCGGAGATGCCCGGCACCGACGACCGCGAGCACCCGTTCGTACCGGCCCCCGAGCATCAGGATCTGGTGCGCGAGATACGCATCCCGTTCATCGATCAGGGCCCGGGCACCGTGCGGGGAGAACTTCCGGAACTCCTCCATCGCGGCGCTCACCACGTCCTGGTTCATGAGTTCGTCCACGTCGATCTCCTGCTTCTCGACGCTCACGAGCGAGTATACCAGGGCCCCGAGGAGCTTGATCTTCTCCCAGATCCCCATCTTGCCCCAGAACCGGGCAAGTGTTATCCGGATATCCCGGTCGATGAGCGCCACGGGCGTCTGGTGCGCTTTTGCCTCATCGATGGCGGCGAGCATCTCGGCACCGGGTTTTACGCCCGTCTCGGCACCGATCCGCTGCTGGATATAGGCGAGCACCCACTGGACGAGGAGCCGGCCGAAGTTCCCGCCCTTGAGGATCTCCGTGACCGGCGGCTCCTCGTCCGTCTCCTGCGTGAGCGAGACGTACCGGCCCTGGTCGAGCTCGACGCCGACGATATCGGGCTGGAACTCCTCGATCGCCGACCGGACCTCCTCGACGCTCTTCTGCGAGACGTGAGCGGTCCCGACAAGGCGGATCTCAGCCATGGACCACCTTCATGCCTTCGCTGTCGATGACGGCGCGCATCCCCGGCGGCACCGTCGAACGTTCGTAGATCGCGCGGAGACCGGCCTCTTCCGCCGCCTCGGCAGCCTGCCGACCGCAGAGGTCGGCGCCGAGAGCCCGTGCGTCGCGGGAAGAGATGGGCGTCCCGATGCCGGGGCATTCGGAGACCACCAGGTCGTCATCGACGAGCATGAACGGATAGGTGCGGCAGAGCCAGGGGCGGTGGGCGTAGATGGAGCACCGTCCGTCGCGGAGGAAGATACAGGCATCGGCGGTGCGCCGGATACACCACGCAAGCGTGTATTCCCCGCCGTTACCTGCATCGATAAACTCGGGATAGGGTTCGGCGACCTCATCCCATGCCATCCCGGTCGCCGCCATGATTGCCCGGATCTCGGCAGGGCTCACGATCACCAGGTTCGAATCCTCCGCGACCCGTCGGCAGCATGCGCCGCATCGCTGGCAGCAGAACCCGATGGACCCGACCCGGCGCGCAACGTCGTTTACTCCGAACATATCCTGTTGAAATTCTCAAAGAGAAGTCGCCCGTTGACGGTATGGCTGACCTCCGGGTGCCACTGGACACCGTAGAGGCGCTCATCGGGGGAGATCATGGCCTCTACGCCGCAGATCGTCGACTCTGCAACCCGGACAAACCCTTCCGGGACCACCGAGACCTCGTCCGCATGCGACGCCCAGACCTGCATCCGGTCAGGGTAGCCCTGAAGGATACCGTCCCGATCGAGAACGTCGACCTCGACCGCACCGAACCCCCCGCTTGCGCCCCGGCGGACGGCGCCTCCGCGGGCTGTCGCCATGATATGCAGCCCAAGGCAGATGCCGAGGACCGGGAGCCCGAGGTCAAGGTATGCAGGAGCCGCCCCGATACGGTCGAGCGTGGGGCCGCCGCCGAGGATGATGCCCCGGCAGCCCCGGGCGACCTCGGCCGGCGGGGTCTCGTTCGAGATCATCGTGGCCTCGATATCCATGTCACGAAGTGCCCTGAGGATCAGGTGGTTGAATTGTCCGTGATTGTTGACCACATAGAGTGGAAGCATTGCTTATAAGGTGGGTGTAAAAGGGTATAGTCCTTCCCTCAAGCATACTGCCTGACGAAATCAAAGACTTTTCTTGTGATCTCTTCGGGCTCATAACCCATGAGATAGGCAAGCGTCAGGGCGCCGCCGGCCCCCATGCCCTCCTTGACCTCACCGATGCAGTAGCGTGCAAGCCCGACGTGCCCGATGCCGGCGAAGTTCGGGTCGACGAAGTACGCGGTGGTGCCGACGTCGGCGACCGACCGCGAGAACCCGGCGGTGGGGTCGTCCCTGACGTAGACCGTCGTCGCGAGGTGCGGCACCCTCTTTCCGAGCGCCTTCAGGGTAGCCGCAACCGCAAGCATCTGCGTTCCGCCGGCAAAGAGGATATCGCCGGCGTAGGTGCTCGCGATCCCCGCCGCAACCGGCATCATGGGATCGCCTGCGGCACGGAGGATCTCAAGAGGCTCGCTTGCGCCGGTCTCGCGAATCCGGGCAAGCACCTCCCTGCAGACGGCGTCCTTCAGGCCGAGGGGATTGTCGGCGAAGGCGCTGCTGACCGAGGCGTCGTAGCCGAGCGCCCGCAGAACGCAGAGGGCGGTCGTCGTCCCGCCGGGAACACACTCGCCGAGCATCAGGAAGTCACTGTACTGGGAAAGAAGCCTGCCGACCATCTCTCCCCGCTCAAAGAGGAGCGCCGCCTGCGGCACAGCGTCCTCCACCCGGGGATCGCCGCCCGCGCTCCCGTAGACGTCGATACAGGGGACGGTGGGGGCGTGGACGAGCCCCGCGTTGATGATGACGGGGGCAAGACCGGTCAGTTCCATCATGGACCGGGTGATGGTCGCCGGGGTCGGGCACCCGGTGGGGGTGTTCGGCCGGGCCGCAACACTCGTGATCGCGCCGGTCGTGACCAGCTCCGCGTCCAGGACCGGCGTGAGCAGGGTCTTTTCCGGGGAGGGGCCGGCGCCCGAGATACCGGGAACGGTGGAGAGCATGGTATTGCCGAGGACCAGCGCCATCATCGGGCGGCGGGGTCGGATCAGCGGATCTTCAGAGAGGAAGGGGTGAGACATTACGTTACAGGTTGGTGCCGCGGGATGGAAGAGGTTGCGGTCCGGGGGGGGGCACCGCAAGAGGGCAAAAAAGTCTGTGGGCAACTGCAAACTGGTCGCCATCAATGCGCCCGTCGTCCGCTTCGCGGATCAAGAGCGCAGACCAGGACAAACCATATGCTGCTATACGTTGGCTCACCGGGCAACAGGCCACCACTCACACTATTGATACATACGCCCCCTCGCGAACGCCACAATATTGTCTCACGCGAAGGCGCGAAAGCCGCGAAGGGGAGTATAACATACCCATTTACCGAACTTCGCGTCCTTCGCGGCTTCGCGTGAGTCATGTTGCTTCCCCTGCGGTGTGAGCGCCCGTCGTAAATATCCAAACGCCAAAATACCTGCCAGCCTCAATACTAAAACAATGTTCGAGATAGAGCGCAGACTGGAGGAGAAAGGTATCACGCGGAGCGATATCGTCGCCTCGGCGATGGAACTCTATGTCCCGCACGGGATCAGTGCAGACGAGGCCGCAGGCAGGCTGGATGAGAAGATCGTAAATGCCCTAAAAGACCCGAACATCTCGTCGCTCCTCCTCGGGGCCGTCCTGCTCGAGGACGAACTCTACTGGAAACGGAAGAACTCCGAGATTGCCGATGACCCGGTCTTCCTGCTCTCCGACGAGATCATCGGGATGGCTATCGCCGAGGTCATCGGGGGGACCTACGCGCGGTTCGAGTTCACCCGCTACGACCAGAAGAAACCCGGCATCCTGGGCAGGCTCGGGCCGTTCCTCGACGACGCCGTTGCCGGGCTGATCGCGGGCTGCACGTCGCGCCTCTACAGCGAGTCGATGGGATCGATGTGAAGTCCGTCCTCGCCCTCCTGCAGTTCTGTACCTCCCTCCCTCTGGGGAGACCGGTCGATTTCGACCACTTCGCCCGCCGGTCCTACCTCTACCCGCTCGCCGGGTATGTGATCGGCGGGATAGCGGCCGTCATCGCCTCCTTCATTGCATCTCCGGTGGTGGGTGCGGCGGTCGCCGTCGCCGTAGTGCTCCTCCTCTCCGGGTGCAACCACTTCGACGGCCTGCTGGACTTCGGCGACGGGCTCATGGCCCACGGGAGCCGGGAAAAAAGGATCGCGGCCATGACCGATCGGACCACCGGGGCCGGGGCGGTCGCGGCGGGGATCATCGTCACGCTCATCGCCTTTGCCGGGCTCCAGACCGTCGCATACCTCCCGGCAGCCATCCTCATCGCCGAGGTCTGCGCGAAGACCGCGATGTCCTGCCTCACGACGCTCGGCACACCATTCCGGGAGGGGATCCACTCCTACCTTCATGGGTTTGCACGGCCGTGGTTCCTCGTCCCGGCAACCCTGCTTGCGCTGCCCCTCTTCCTGCTGCCGGTGCCCCCGGTGCATATCGCCCTTGCCCTTGCGGCCACGGCAGTCATCATCGCGCTGATGCTCCTCCTCTCCCGGCGCCTCTTTGGCGGAGTCAACGGCGACGTCGTCGGTGCCTCAAACGAGATCGTCAGGGCCGGCGTCGTTCTCCTCCTTGCCCTTCTATGACCACCTTTTTTATCCCGGCCGCATCTACTACTGTAGAATGATGAACGATCATACCCTCTATGCCCGCGGGGGGATCATCACCGAGCGGAACGTGGACTTTGCAACGGTACGGCTGCGGGTCCCGGCAGGAGTCCTCACCGCGGCCCAGATCAAACAACTCGCAAAGATCAGCGAGAAGTACGGGGACGGCTCCCTTCACCTCACCATGCGCCAGACTGTGGAGATCCCGCACGTGAAGCCCGATACCCTCCAGAAGATCGCAAAAGATCTTGAGAAGAACGGGACGCCGATCGGGGCCGAGCACAACGAGGTCGTGAACATCATGGCCTGTCCGGGCACGGAGCGGTGCAAGTACGCCAACTGCGAGACGATCGACCTTGCACGGAAGATCGACGAGAAGGTCTTCGGGAAAGAGCTCCCGATACGGGTCCGCATCGCCGTATCCGGCTGCACCCACATGTGCAACAGCCCGCTCCTGAACGATATCGGGATCATCGGCAGGATCCGGCCGCTGCGCACGCCCGGCCTCTGCACGGGGTGCGGCACCTGCGTGGAGTACTGCAGGGAGTGCGCCATATCCATAAAGAACGGCATCTCCGCCCTCGACGAGAGCAAGTGTGTCCAGTGCGGCATCTGTATCCACTCCTGCCCCTACCATCTCCTGAAGTCCGAGTATGCCCATTACCAGATAACGGTCGGCGGCCGGCGCGGCGCCTCACCCCGCGCAGGGGTAGAACTCATCACCGTCGAGACCGAGGAAGAGGTCGTCGAAGTGGTCGACCGCATCATCTACTGGATCTATCGCACCGCCTGGAGCGACCGGCTCCTTGCCGACCAGATGGACGAGATCGGGTTCGATAAGTTCGCCGAAGGGATTAGAAAAGAGTTCGGGCCGAAGGAAGGGGCGGCAGAGGCGTGAGGGAGCGGGCCGGACCAGATTATTACACGAGTCTGTCACTCTTCGCGCTCTTCACATGAGCCTTCAGCAGGAGGTAATAATCCGGCCTCACGCGGAAGAGCGCGAAACCTTGACGGGGCCGGGCCGAACGAAGAATATTTGATACGCTACCCTGCATATACGATCATGCCGACTCCGGCATGAAATGGGTCGTGCGCAAAGGGGCGCCGCGGCATGAGCGGGATCTATGGGCCGCAACGCGGAGGTAAGGTAATCTGAATATAAAACCGGTCTTTGCTGGTGAAGGCACAATGAATGAAGGGACGGTAGACCCGGAAGTGCTGGAGGAGATTATCCGCCGGATTGTTGCCTGTTCAAACCCGGAAGAGATAGTTCTTTTCGGATCCGGTGCGCGGGGTGAGATGGGGCCGGCAAGCGATATCGATCTGCTCGTGATAAAGAGCGGTGAGTTCGATGCCGGGAGTCTCACGGAAGAGATCTATATGAGCCTGATCGGTATCGGTCAGGCCGTCGATATTATTGTGATTTCTTCCCGGGATGTGGAGCGGTTCCGGAATTCCCCTTATTTTATAGTATATCCTGCACTCCAGCAGGGCCGCGAGGTTTACCATGCCGGAGAGGTTTCCACCTGAAGATCCACAGGAATGGTTGAACCGGGCACATTCAAATCTTGCAATTGCCAGGAGTTGTACCGATACGTCCGTGTACCTGGAAGATCTCTGCTTCAACGCCCAGCAGGCAGCAGAAAAAGCGCTCAAGGCGGTTTGTATCCTTCATCATATCGAGTATCCGTATGTCCACGATCTTGCCGCACTCGTTACCATCATCATGAAGAACGGGGTTCGCGTGCCGGACCACGTGAAAGAAGCCGCAAAACTCACACGGTTCGCCATTACGACCCGGTATCCGCATTTCCTTTCGCCGGTCAAAGAGGAGGAATACCTGCGGGCAGTTGCTATCGCCGAGGGCGTTGTAACATGGTGCGAAAGCGAGATGATCGGTAACCCGGGGAACAGATAGGGCACCACGATCATCACCAGCGCTCGCTCTCTCAAAAACAGATAGAGTCGTTCGGTGAACCCGAGACCGTCGAGGGGCTGATATGGTGATGGCGGGTATTAGAGAAGGAACTCCCGATACGGCTCCGTATCGCAGTATCCGGCTGCACGTACATGTGCAACAGCCCGATCTTAAACGACATCGGGGTCATCGGGCAGATGCGGCCGCTGCGCATCCCGGGGCTCTGCACCGGGTGCGGCATCTGCATCCACTCCTGCCCCTACCATCTCCTGAAGTCCGAGTATGCCCATTACCAGATAACGGTCGGCGGCCGGCGCGGCGCCTCACCCCGCGCAGGGGTAGAACTCNNTCACCGTCGAGACCGAGGAAGAGGTCGTCGAGGTGGTCGACCGCATCATCTACTGGATCTACCGCACCGCCTGGAGCGACCGGCTCCTTGCCGACCAGATGGACGAGATCGGGTTTGATAAGTTCGCCGAAGGGATCAGGGAGGATTTCGGGCCGAAAGCACCGGCAGCGGCGGAGTAAGAATAGAACCCCGCACACCGGGACCCGGGGCGGACTGCAGGCAGACCGCCCCATGAAAAGAGAACCCGAAGTTAGTGGCGGTACAGCGAGCAGAACCCCGCGCCCGCATCGTCCTCGCACTCGACGGCGTTGCCGTCCCGGACAAGGGTGTTGAACATCACAGCAGCGTTCAGCAGGCTCTCGTCCATACTCGCGCCCCCCCTCACACCGGAGAGGGCCTGGCGCTGCGGTGTCGGGATCGTCCGCCTGCCCACCCGGACACCCGCGCAGTGCCGGCAGTAGCCGCAGTGAGAGTAGACCGACACCTCACGATCTGCGCATACGACCGTCACACGGTCCTTCGTATCGTCACGGTGAAACTCAAGCATCTTCATGGTACGAAGAACGTAGATTTCAGGAGAATAAGATTCTGTCGATTACCAGAGGATTTCCGGGATTGCGCGCTATGGGCGCGCATAGAAATGCTTTATATGGAGAAGATCATACGTATAAGTTACTCGCATAAGCAGGCTGTTCGAGCTGACAGGCCTATTTGAGTGGAGGATACAAACTATGGCAGCTGAGAAGCCCCACATGAATTTAGCAGTTATTGGACACATCGACCACGGGAAGTCTACTACCGTCGGCCGGTTGCTCTTTGAGACTGGAGCGGTACCGCCCCATATCATCGAGGGGTTCAGGAAGGAGGCCGAATCCAAGGGTAAGGGCTCGTTTGAGTTCGCCTGGGTAATGGACAGCCTCAAGGAAGAGCGTGAGCGTGGTATCACCATCGATATCGCCCACAAGCGGTTCGACACCGACAAGTTCTACTTCACCGTCGTGGACTGCCCCGGTCACCGTGACTTCGTCAAGAACATGATCACGGGCGCCTCCCAGGCAGACGCCGCACTGCTGGTCGTCGCCGCACCCGACGGCGTGATGGAGCAGACCAAGGAGCACGTCTTCCTCTCCCGTACGCTCGGCATCAACCAGCTGATCGTCGGCATCAACAAGATGGACGCCGTCAAGTACGACGAGAAGCGCTACAACGAGGTCAAGGAACAGCTCTCTCAGCTGGTCAAGATGGTCGGCTACAAGCCCGACGCCATCAGTTTCATCCCGATGAGCTCGTTCATGGGCGACAACATCGCCAAGCCCAGCGCGAACACTCCCTGGTACAAGGGACCGACGGTCCTCGACGCACTCAACGCGCTCACCGAGCCCGAGAAGCCCACGAACCTTCCGATGCGTCTCCCCATCCAGGACGTCTACTCCATCTCCGGTATCGGAACCGTGCCCGTCGGCCGTGTCGAGACCGGTATCATGAAGAAGGGAATGAAGGTCAGCTTCATGCCCGCGAACAAAGAGGGTGAGATCAAGTCCATCGAGATGCACCACGAAGAGATCCCGCAGGCGCTTCCGGGCGACAACGTCGGGTTCAACGTCCGTGGTATCGGCAAGGGCGACATCCGCCGTGGCGACGTCTGCGGTCCCGCCGACGTGCCGCCGACCGTTGCAGACGAATTCATCGCACAGGTCGTCGTGCTCCACCACCCCAGCGCCCTGACCGTCGGGTACACCCCGGTCTTCCACTGCCACACCGCCCAGATCGCGTGCACCTTCGTCGAGCTCCAGAAGAAACTCGACCCCCGCACCGGCCAGGTCAAGGAAGAGAACCCCACGTTCCTCAAGACCGGCGATGCCGCCATCGTCAAGATCAAGCCTACCCGGCCCATGGTCATCGAGAAGGTCAAGGAGATCCCGCAGCTCGGCCGGTTCGCCGTCCGTGATATGGGCTCCACGATTGCAGCGGGCATGTGCATCAACATCACGCCCAAGCAGATGAGATAATAGGGTACCTACAATTTTTTGGTGGCAAACATGCAGAAGGCCAGAATACGCCTTTCAGGCACTGACTTTGAAAAAATCGAGATGGTCTGTGACAGGATCAGAGAGATAGCAGAGCGCACCGGCGTCAATCTGGCAGGTCCGATCCCGCTGCCCACGAAGAAACTCGTGGTGCCCACCAGGAAGAGCCCTGACGGCGAAGGTACCGCAACCTGGGATCGCTGGCAGATGCGGGTGCACAAGAGGCTCATCGACATCGATGCCGACGAGCGTGCACTGCGTCAGCTGATGCGTATTCAGGTTCCGAAAGACATCGGCATTGAGATTGTGCTGGAGAGTTGAGGTGAAAGCGGCGTGAAGGCCGCCGGGTTCACGGCATGGTCCCGTGAACGACTCTCATTCGAGGGGCTTTTCCTCCTCATACTTCTGGTCACAATTGCCCTCCGTTTTTACGCCCTGGATTTAAAACTCTTCCACCACGACGAGGCCATTCACGCATGGTTCTCGTACCGGCTCCTGACGGAGGGGGTCTACACCTATGACCCCATGTATCACGGGCCGTTCCTCTACTATGTCACGGCCGGGCTCTTCTCGCTCCTTGGAGACTCGGACCTCGTGGGCCGGCTCTTCCCGGCACTGCTCGGAACCCTGCTCGTTCCGCTGCTCTACCCGATCTACAGGCTCGGCTATCTTGATAAGAAGCAGACCCTGGTAGCAGCGCTCTTCCTTGCCGTGTCGCCGAACATGGTCTACTTCTCCCGGTTCCTCCGAAACGACATCTTCATCGCGTTCTTTACGATGGTGCTCCTCGTCGCCCTCCTCTACTACTTCGAGCGGCACCAGATGCGATACGCGCTGATCGCCGGGGCGGCGATCGGTCTCGGGATGTCCGCTAAAGAGAACATGCCGATCATCGTCCTGATCTTCGGTGTGTACTTCCTGTACCTCATCGGGACGGGGAAGGTGCAGATTCCAGCCCGCAGCTGGCTCCGGGACGTTGCGGTCTGCGCCATCGTCGCGGTCGGGATCATGGCGGTCTTCTATTCGTCGTTCGGTGCTCACCCGGAGGTGCTCATGGACGGGTGGCTCAGGGCTATCGAGCACTGGACCTCGATGCACCAGGCGCAACGCCTCGGCGGGCCGCCGTACTTCTATCTCCTGCTCTTCATCCTTTACGAGGTGCCGATCCTGATCCTCGCCGTGATCGGGATACTGCAGTTCATCGGGATTCCCGGGATCATCTCCCGCTCGCGGGAAAAAGAGGTGCATCCGGCAGAGACCTTCCCGGATGAGGCAGCAGACGGTGAAGAGGCCGGAACCGGTGCCCCACCCATCAGGGCAGCACCACCCGTAGAGACGGCACCGGGCTGGAGAGAGCGTGCCCGTGCGATCTTCTCGCGCG
>DALN01000126.1 GCA_002499455.1 Methanoculleus sp. UBA77
CGCATCCCCGTAGCCCGGGATCAGTGCGGCGAGGTTCAGCCCTGTCCCGACCAGGTCGCCCCGCGAGAGCGTCGCGGCGATGTCCCGGAGGTCCCCGATGACGATGACGCCGCTCGCGACCCAGCCGCCCAGGTAGAAGATGTTGGCATGGTCGTCGGCACCCCACTCGCCGAGGACGGCGCCGAGGAGGAACTCCCGGCCCATCTCCAGCGGGCCATAGCGCTCCTCGAAGACCAGCGGGTCGTAGTCGGGATCGTACCACTCCTCGTAGCCGGAGTGGCCGTCACCGTCGGTGTCGGCCGACCAGAGATCGGTGCCGATCTCCCATTCGAGGGCGTCGGAAAGCCCGTCGCCGTCGCTGCCCGGGTTGAGCGGGTCGCTCTCGATCGCATCCTCCAGGTAGTCGTCGAGGCCGTCGCCGTCCGTGTCCGCCTTGTTCGGGTCGCTCCGCTGCTTGTAGTAGGTCTTCCCGCCTTCGGTGACCAGTTCTCCAGCCTCGTAGCCGTCTGAAAGCCCGTCCCCGTCGGTATCGACCGCATACGGGTCAGGCGCATGCCAGTTGCCGAACCCGTCGCGATACCCGTTCTCGTAGATGTCCGGCAGCCCGTCCCCGTCCAGGTCGTCATTGTTCAGGTCCGGTGTCAACCTGAAGTGGAGCGAACCGATTAGCGCAGTCTCGCTATGGATGGTGAGAGGCTCCGCATCGCCGTAGCATGCTCTCCGGCGAGCCGGACACAGGGCAAGCGGACCACGCAACCCTCATGCGCGCGCCTTGAGCGGGAGGAGAACCCGGAGACCCCTCAGGAGCCCCGCCGCCCCCGCGACTCCCCGATGAGATACCCGGCGTACGGCACCCTCGACACCGCCCGCACCACCGCATAACTCACCAGCACCGCCGCCGCGAAGAGCACCGGGTAGGTCTCCCAGTCCGCCCACGAGAGCCCCGTGAGGGAGAACCAGAGGCTCGCGCCGGCGGCGATGACCAGCGGATGGACGAGGTAGATCCCGTAGGAGTGATCCCCGAACGATCGTGATGCGCCGCTGAGCCTCCCGCCGCCCCCCTCCAGCCACCAGGCCGCGAGGACGAGCGCGGCGATGACCGGGACGTAGTAGAAGGGCTCGAGGATCCGGTAGATGCAGAAGACCGCAAGGGAGGTGCCGGCGAGGCTTCCCGATACGTACACAGCCCCCATCCAGATCCCGCCGAGGAGGAGCGCTCCCCCGCCGGCCGCGGCGAGGACCACCGCGGGGGAGAGGGACCGGAGCGTCGACCGGAACCCGTCGGTATGCCGGGCGACGTGGATCCCGGCTACAAAGTAGAAGAGGTGCGAGGGAAAGAGCCGGATCAGGACCGTGTACCACTCCGGGGCCACGAGGGCTCCGGCGAGGTGGGCGCCCGCGTTCCAGAGGCCGAGGAGGAAGAGGAGGGCGAGGAGGAGGTAGAGCGCCGCCCCTTCACGGTCGAAGAGGTCGTAGCCCCGGACGATCAGCGGGAAGAGGAGGTAGAGCTGGATGATGAGCGCAAAGAACCAGAGGTTGTAGGCGGCGGTCCCGAGCAGGAGGGCCTCCGCCACCCGCTCCGGGGAGGGCACCCCGGCAAGCCCGATCGTCCCCTCGACCGCGACAAGGAGGTAGAGGGCGGAGAAGACGAGGTAGGGGAGGAGGATCGTCTTCGCCCGGCGGCGGTAGAACTCCCGGATCGAGAAATCGCCAGTATACCGCGCCGCGAGCACCCACCCGGAGATGAAGACGAAGACCGGGACCGCGAAGTGGGCGGCGATGTAGATGAAGACGTTCGTGAGCGCAAGCAGGTTCACGTCCGGGATCCGGGTGTAGTTCATCGATACATGGACGGCGATCACCGCGAGGGCGGCAATCCCCCGCATGTACTCGACCTCCCGGAACCAGACCACTCCTGTTACACCTCACGACCGCCCGTCGGGCATAAACAGGGTTGCGGGCGGGTGTATATCAACCCCCCGCCCGTCCGGCGGCCGGTCAAGCACTTATCATCTCCGGCGACACTACCTATCAGGAGAGTGAGTCCATGCAGTACTCGGAAGGACAGGTCGGCAGGGTCTTCACCGTCCGGATCGACGACGGGGAGGACTTCATCAGGGAGATCGAGCGGTTTGTGGCGGCGATGAACATCCAGAGCGGGATGATCCACTTCCTCGGCGCCGCCCGGAACGCAACGCTGGTGACGGGGCCAAAGGAGATGGTCGTCCCGCCGACGCCGCGGCGGGAGGAGATCTTCGGGGGCTGGGAACTCCTGGGATTTGCGACGATCCACCCCGGCGTCGAGGGGCCGTCCCTCCACATCCACACCGTCGCGGGGAAGGGGATACGGTCGCTTGCCGGGTGCCTCCGCGAGAAGGCGGAGGTCTACCTGGTGGTCGAGGCGATCGTCACGGAGTTCGTCGGGATCTCCGCCCGGCGGCTCCCCGACGAGGCGACCGGCGTCAACCTGCCGGTCTTTGACCGGGTACTCCCATGAGGGAACAGCCGGCGTTCCTCCCCATGAAGATGGAGGAGGCGGAACGGCTCGGCATCGACCAGTTCGACATCATCCTCATCTCCGGCGACGCCTACGTCGACCACCCCTCCTTCGGGACGGCTCTCGTCGGGCGGGTGTTGTGGGACGCCGGCTACTCGGTCGGGGTCATCGCCCAGCCAGACTGGCGGGGCGATGCCGACTTCCGGCGCCTCGGGGAGCCCCGGCTCTTCTTCTCGGTCTCGTCCGGGAACGTCGACTCCCTGGTGAACGCCTTCACGCCGAACCTGAAGCGCCGGAGTTCGGACGTCTACTCGCCGGGCGGGAGACTCCTCCGGCCCGACCGGGCGACCCTCGTCTACACCGACCGCATCCACGCCCTCTACCCGAAGACGCCGGTCGTCATCGGCGGGATCGAGGCGAGCCTCCGGCGGTTCGCCCACTACGACTACTGGTCCGATTCGGTCCGGCAGGCCATCCTCGCCGACGCCCCAGCCGACCTCCTGGTCTTCGGGATGGGCGAGCGCCAGGTGGTCGCAATCGCCGACCGGCTCGCCGCCGGGGAACCGGTCGGGGCCCTCACCGATATCCCCGGCACCGCCCGCCGGGTGGACCTGAAGACCTGGCGGAGCATGGACCAGGCCGAATACGTCGTCCTCCCCGGCTACGCGGAGGTGAAGGAGGACCGGTATGCCTACGCACGGGCGTTCGCGCTCCACTACAACGAGCAGGACCCCATCCGGGGCCGGCCGGTGGCGCAGCCGCACCCGAAGACCGTCGTCATCCAGAACCCGCCGGCGATGCCCCTTTCGGGCCCGGAACTCGACCGGATCTACGAACTCCCCTACGCGCGGCGGGCCCACCCCGCCTACACCGAACCCATCCCGGCCCTCGAGCCGGTCCGGTTCTCGGTCGTCAGCCATAGGGGGTGCTTCGGTGCCTGCTCGTTCTGCGCCCTCACCCACCACCAGGGGCGGATCATCCAGAGCCGGAGCGTCGACTCGATCGTCCGCGAGGTGGAACGGATGGCGGGGATGCCGGAGTTCACCGGGGTCGTCCAGGACGTCGGCGGGCCGACGGCAAACATGTACGGGATTCACTGCGGCAGGTGGGAGACCGCCGGCACCTGCCCCGACCGCCGCTGTATCGACTGCCCCGTCCTCGACCGCAGCCACGAGGAGCAGCTCCGCCTCCTCCGGCGCCTTGCGGAGATTCCCGGTGTGAAGCGGGTCTTCATCGCCTCGGGCATCCGCTACGACCTGATCGGCCCGGAGGACCGTGAGTACCTCGCGGAGGTCTGCGAGCGCCACGTCTCCGGGCACCTCAAGGTCGCCCCCGAACACGTCGCAGAGAGGGTCACGGCCTCTATGGGCAAACCCCCCCGTGAGGCCTTCGACGCCTTCAGGGAACGGTTCGAGGCCCTCCAGGCAGGGAAGAAGAAGCGGCAGTATCTCGTCCCCTACCTCATGTCCGGCCACCCGGGCTGCCGGATGGAGGATATGGTCGAGCTCGCCGAGTACGTCCGGGACACCGGGCTCTACACCGAACAGGTCCAGGACTTCACCCCGACGCCGATGAGCATATCGACGACCATCTACCACACAGGGCTCGATCCCTTCACCCTCGAGGAGGTCTACGTCCCGAAGGGCCGGGAGAAGAGGGTCCAGCGGGCGCTCATGCACTACCGCGATCCGGCGAACTACGCACTCGTCTGCGAGGGGCTCCGGGCTGCCGGGAGGGAGGACCTCATCGGGAGCGCGTGGAACTGCCTCGTCCCGGCCCGGCCCGGAGGCGGCAGGCCTACCCGCGCAGGACCGAACCCACGGCAAACCCGGCGGCCGCCGCGATAAACCGGTTCGGGATCAGCGGGATGACGAGGGTCGTCACCGCGAGAGAGACGGCCATGTTCGGGACGGTGCCGGGGGTGACGACGGACTCGAGCGTCTGCATCGTGCAGGAACGCCATACGGGGTGTTCGGGCGGGGTCACCCTCTCCACCGCCCTCATAACCGTCGAACGCCACGGACGCTCCTCAGTCAGACTCTGCCTGCACGTCATGATCGCTGATCTGACGCCGGATACTACTTATGCCTATGGCCTGCACACCATCTCCGGATCCGGCGCATCCGGTTCCGGTGGCAGAAAGGACAGAGAGCCTCGAAGTTACCTGGCGTGAGGGGGCCGCCGCAGATCGCGGGCTCGCGGAGGTCGAAGTGCGTCGACCCGGCGGCGAGGGGCGCGTTGCACCCGGCGCACCGGTAGCACTGCCGTTCGAGGACGGTCCGCACGACCTCGTCCGTGATATACGCCCCTGCGGTGATCTCTTCTCCGGGATACCCTGTTGCCTGTGCTCCGCGCTCCATGGACACATGGGGGAGGTACCCGGCCGGGGCCATAAACCTTGTGATGGGGCCCAAGGCAGCAGCGGGGGGGTCTGAGACGTGCAGGAGATTTCAGGGAGGGAAGGAGGCTCCCGGCCGGATAAAGGGAAAACCTATTGTCCGGGGACAAAAAACGCATCAGTATGCAGCATAAGATTACGGGAGACAACCTGCAGATGGTGACCCTGCACCTCGCTCCCGGCGAGAGCATCTGCGCCGAGGCCGGCGCCATGGTCAACATGAGCGGGAACATGCAGATGACCACCAACATGAAGGGCGGGCTCTTCAAGGGGTTGAAGAGGATGGTGACCGGCGAGGGGCTCTTCATGACCGAGTTCACCCCTATCGGGAAGGAAGGGTTCGTCTCGTTTGCCGGGAACGTCCCGGGCAAGATCTTCACCCTCAACCTTGCCGGGAACGAGTTCATCGCCCAGAAAGACGCCTTCCTCTGCTCAGAACAGGGGATCGATCTCGATATCGCGTTCACGAAGCGGCTCCGGTCGGGCGCTTTCGGCGGCGAGGGATTCATCCTCCAGCGCCTCTCGGGCAGCGGGACCGCGTTCCTCCACTGCTGCGGCGACATCATGGAGATGACGCTTGCGCCCGGCGAGGTCGTCAAGGTGGAGACCGGCCTCGTCGTCGGGTTCGAGAGCACCGTCGACTACAGCATTGCTCTCGCGGGCGGCGTGAAGACCGTCCTCTTCGGCGGTGAGGGGCTCTTCCTGACGACGCTGACCGGGCCGGGCAAGGTCATCCTCCAGTCGATGGACGTCGCGAAACTCGCAAGTTCCCTGATCCCCTACCTCCCCATCCAGCACAACTCGTCGGGACGGTAGCCTGATACTTCGCGAGGACAGATGAGTACCCGATGAACCTCGTCATGGTCGTGCACGGCCCGGAGGCCTTCGATGCCGGGGACGTGGAGCGTCTGATCCGCCTCCTCTCCCCCCGGCGGGTGCTCGTCGCGGGGGTGATGGCCCGGACCGCGGCCGAGGAGTCCGGCCTCCCGGTGACCTGCACGGACGAGCGGCCGAGCGTGGTCCTCGGCGCCCTCGCGGATCAGGCATGCCTCGTCAACCGGGGGAAGACCCCGGAGTCGGGCAGGATCTTCGGTGAGATTGTCGCGGGCCGGCTCTCCAGGGGGCTCGTCCACGTCGAGTGCTCGAGCGGGACCGTCTACTGCTGGAATGGCGGCGACGAGAGCCTTGCCCGCGAGATCGCGGACCTGACCGGCTATGTCCTCGTCCACACGGAGAGCACCCGCACCCGCCGGGAGGGCGTCCGGGAGATCCGCGGGTGCATCCCGGGCGAGGCGGTCTTCGTGAACGGGATCGTCGTCGGGACGGCGACGGAAGAGACGGTCGTCCTCGCGAGCGAGGGCGGATGCCTCCGGGCCGTCTCCGGCCTCGACCCAAAGCTCCACGGGTTTGAGAAACTCCTCCGGGCAGGCCTCCCGGAGATCACGGCGGCCTGGTGCAAGAGCGGGCCGGTGCGAACGGTTCCTCCACGGCAGGGAAGGCGGGCTCCCCGCGGCGGCAGGGTCGCGGTCATCGACCACTGCGGCCACACCCTCTATCATGAACTCGGGGACGGGGTCTGCGGTGTCCTCGCCGTCGGGGACGACACCACCGCCGTCTGCGGCCACATCTGCTCCCATGCCGGGATCCCCGTCTTCGGGGTGGTCGACGGGGACGCCGACACCATCGTGGCGCCCGGGTTCGCGCCGGGCTCGGTCGTCGTCGAGGTCATCGACGGCCGGGACGACGATATCGGCAGGGAGGTTGCGGCGACGAGGGATCTTTTAGCCGGGAGCTGGGAGGAGTGGATCGAGGAGACCCTCCGGGCCCTCGGAGATAGGGTGCGGGTCGTCCTCGACCTTCGCGGAGGATAGAGATGCAGTGCGCCGAGTGCAAGGGGAGGGGGTTCTGCGGGCTTGAGCGCTGCCCGATCATGAGCAGGTTCTACGCGAGGCTCCCGGTGCGGCCGAGCGACCACTACCAGGGAGCGGCACCGTCGGTCTTTGTCGGGAGCTACGGCTACCCGAAGGTCGCGGGGGGGCCGCTGATGATCGACGACGCCGACAACCCGCCGGACTGGGTCAGCCGGGGGCTCGGCATCGAGGATATCGTGGGGCTCCGGGCCCGGACGATCCGCGGGGCCGGGGAGGCGAAGGACCTCTCCGGGAGCATCCAGGAGATCGCGCTCTCGAGCAAGCCCCTCGACGTCGAGGTCCGCTTTGTGAAGCCGGTCGCCTTCGACCTCCGGTTCGACGGGACGATCGCCCCGGTCGGGCTCACCGGCGCCATCCGGGATATGGACGTCCTCGGCAACGCCCGGGTTGAACGGGCGGTCGACCGCGCGACCTCCGACACCGATCTCGGCGCGACGGACGCCTGCGAGATCCTCAACGCCTCCGGCATCGACGTCTACCGGATCACCCAGCTCATGACCGCCGGGCTGCTCGGAAAGAAGCGGCGTGTCGTCCCCACCCGGTGGGCGATCACGGCGGTCGACGACACGGTCTCGACGCGGTTGAAAAAGAAGATCGCGCGCTACCCCCCGCTTTCCGGGATAGAGGTCTTCTCCGCCGCGCTCTACGGAAACCATATCGTCTGTATCCTCGTCCCCGGCGACTGGAAG
>DALN01000015.1 GCA_002499455.1 Methanoculleus sp. UBA77
CTCTTGGACATCTTGCACTCTCCATACTGTGGGGGGCGTGTCAGGTGCCGTCATGGATTAATCCCTTTCGCTGCCCGGATCCTGGGGCCGCAACCGGGCCGGCAGCGCCCCGATAACCGGGCGGCTCCTGCCCGTTCAGGTGGGATCCGCCATCCCGGCACGCGAAGCCGCAGGCCTGCACTGCGCAGTAACCATAATGTGTGAGTACTGTGATTGGCGGCGGGTGATAACCATGATGCGAAGGAGAGCGGAAGGCGGTCTGGCGGGGCGTAAAGAGGCAGGCGGGGCGCACCGCTATAAGATGCGCGAGAACCTCGTCTCCATCGGGGACGACTACTGGATCGAGGATCATGCCGGCGAGCGGGCGTTCAAGGTGGACGGGAAAGCCCTCCGGGCGAGGAACACCCTGGTGATCCAGAGCAAGGAGGGGCAGGACCTCTACAAGATCCAGGAGCGGATGCTCCGGGTCAAGGACACGATGGAGATCGAGAAGGGCGGCGGCGGCACGGCGGCGACGATCAAGAAGGCGATGATCGCGCCGCTCCGGGACCGGTGGACGGTCAGCATCCCGGGGCAGGGCGACTGGGAGATCCAGGGGAACATCCTCGACCACGAGTACCATATCGGGGCCGGGCGGCGGGAGCGGGTTGCCGAGGTATCGAAGAAGTGGTTCCGGATCCGGGACACCTACGGGGTGGAGGTGGAGCCGGGCCACGACGACGCGCTCGTCCTTGCCATTACTGCGGCGATCGACCAGATGGCGCGGTGATGCGGCCGGTGCCCCCCTGCACCGTCTCCGGCCTTGCCGGGACGCAGTTCCTATGGGGCGGCGCAGGTTTAAATACCCGGGTTGCAACTGGGTGCGATGCGATCTCCGGCAGTCTCCGGTGACGGAGCACCCCTGTTATTTCACAAAACCCCGCCTCTCCCGGGGGCGGGGTTGTTCCTCATCCCTCTCCGCGGCCCGGTGCTGAACTCCCCTCGTCCCGGCCTCCCATATGGGGCCTGGCAGAACCCCCGTATGACTCACAGCCGGGTGGAGGATCCCTATGGCGCCTGAATCCGATAGGATCACCGGTATCGTCCTCGTCGTCGCTGTAATTGCTGCAGTCGCCGGGATCCTCTTCGGGTTTGATACCGGCGTCATCTCCGGGGCGATCCTCTTCATCAACGAGGAGTTCAGCCTGACAAGCGTCACGACCGAGGTGGCGGTGAGCGCCGTGCTGATGGGCGCGATCATCGGTGCGCTCTTCGGGGGGCCTCTCTCGGACCGGGTGGGGCGCCGCAGTTCCATCCTGGCCGCATCGCTGATCTTCATCGCGGGCACGTTCGTGGTCGTTCTCTCCCCGGTCTTTGCCATATTCATCATCGGCAGGATCCTGATCGGGATCGCCATCGGCATCGCATCGTTCGTCGCTCCTCTCTACATCTCCGAGATTGCGCCGGAACATATCCGGGGCGCTCTCGTCTCGCTCAACCAGCTCCTGATAACGGTCGGCATCCTGATCGCCTACGGCGTGAACTACTACTTTGCGGCGTCCGGCGACTGGCGGGCGATGTTCCTCGCGGGCATCATCCCGGGCACGGTCCTCCTGATCGGCATGTTCCTGATGCCCCGGAGCCCCCGGTGGCTGGTCTTCATGAACCGCTCCGCCGACGCCGCAGCCGTCCTCAAAAAGATCCGCGGCACCGCCGACGTCTCGGACGAGCTCGGTGAGATCGAGAGGAGCGTGCGCACGGAGGGGGCGGGGACGTGGTCGGACCTGATCGCGCCCGGGGTCAGGCTCCCGCTGCTCCTGGGGGTGGGTCTTGCGATCCTCCAGCAGGCGACCGGGATCAACACCGTCATCTACTACGCCCCGACCATCTTCCAGTTTGCCGGCCTCGCGGAGGCGACCGCCTCGATCGCCGCGACGGTCGGGATCGGCGTCGTGAACGTCCTGGTGACCCTCATCGCCATCTGGCTCGTCGACCGGGCGGGGCGCCGGCCGCTCCTCCTCTGGAGCCTTGCCGGCATGGGCATCGCCATGCTGATCCTCGGGGTCGGGTTTGCCCTCGAGAACAGCGGCGCCGGCGTGGCGGCGGTCTCGCTCGGACAGATCACCGCGGCAAGCCTCATCCTCTACGTCGCCGCCTTTGCGCTGGGCCTCGGCCCGATCTTCTGGCTGCTCATCGCCGAGATCTATCCCCTCAGCGTGCGGGGACTGGCCATGAGCCTTGCGACGGTCACGAACTGGGCCGCGAACTTCATCATCGCAGCGACGTTCCTCTCGCTCGTGGACCTCATCGGCGAGTCGGGGGTCTTCCTCCTCTATGCGGTGGTTGCCCTGTTCGCGTGGATCTTCATCTTCAAACTCGTGCCGGAGACAAAAGGGCTGTCCCTGGAGCAGATCGAGGCCTACTTCCGGTCCCGCGGGCGCCCGGGCGGGTGACGGGAGGCCCGCCGATCGGGCCGGCCAGGGCGAGGGCGTAGCCCGGGTTCCCCTCTCGATCTCCGTGGTCCAACCCGGAGTCTTCGCCGTGACGAGCCACAGGCTCCAAAAGTATAATATCCGTCAATAATAATGCAGTCCGCCGGAATCTGCGATCATATCGGAAAATATGACATATGTTCACCGATGAGTGGATTGGACTGCTGATGGAGCGGATCGAATGAGTGCCGACACCGGTTGGCCGGTGGGGGGACCGGGGGACCGGAGCGATCGAGCCCATACAGTATGGAGGGTGCTCTTTCTCGCTCTCCTTCTCGCGGCACTGGCAGGCACGGCAGCCGCCCAGGGCGATGCCGCAGTCCAGGAGCTCACCGGACGTATCGAACCCGGCCAGGCAATCGTCTACGATCTCGACCTGCAGGCGGGCCGGACCCTGTACGCCTATGCGGAGGGAACCTCAGGAGACCTGGACCCGTTCCTCGCCGTCGCCAGCCCGGCCCTCAACGCGAGCCGGGTGCGTACCGGGTTCGCAACCGACGTGAACCGCTCCCTGGCAGCGGGGCAGGACCCTCTTCTGGTGATCCCGGAGATCGCCGGCAGGTACTTCCTCGCCTGGAACGACGATACGAACGGCACGTATGATTCCGCCCTGCAGTACCGCGTTCCCGCCGACGGCGACTATCTCCTGATCGTCATCGGTTCTCCGGCAAAACGCGAGCAGACCTTCGGGGACTACCGCCTCCTGGTCGGGATCGACGCACCGCAGGTGCTGGCCGGCCGGGCCGGGCCGACCGGAGCCGCCGTCGCGGCCCTGAATACCTCCGCTTCGAGGATGCGCGTCGGTGTCCGGGAGGTGACGGGGAACCTCTCCGCCAATAGATCCTCGACCTTCTACACCCTCGGCGGGGTAGAGGCGAACGACACGTTCTACGCCTCCATCGAGGCGACATCCGGGAACCTGGTCCCGGCGATGATTCTCCTGGACTACGGCGGCAAGCCCCTCGCAGCGGCGGCTTCTGCACCGGGGACGACGGGCGCCGTGCTCCAGTACACCTTCTCCGGCGCCGGCAGCAACAACCGGCTGGAGGTGCTCGCGAGCCCGCTGAACGGGGTCAACACGACGGGAGACTTCCGCCTGCTCGCCGGCTTGAACGCCCCCGGCGTGCTGGAGGGCACCGAACCGCCGGGGGGAGTCGCCGTCCTGCAGGAACCCATTCCGGTCAAAGTCGGCGTCGAACTGGAGCAGATCACCAGCGTGGACCAGGTCAGCGAGAACTTTGCCGTAGTGGCCAACATCTGGATGGAGTGGAACGACCCCGCCCTGGCGTTCAGCCCGGACGAATGCAACTGCCAGCTCAAGATCTACCGGAGCATCGACGACTTCGTCGATGCCGGGGGCTCACGGTGGCCGGAGTTCACGCTCTACAGCCAGCAGGCGCAGCGCTGGACGCAGAACCAGATCATCGTGGTGCAGCCTAACGGCACCGCCACCTACTTCGAGCACTTCTGGACGACCCTGCAGGCGCCGGACTTCAACTTCAGGGCATACCCGTTCGACACCCAGGACTTCTTCATCCGCATCGACTCGCTCTACCCCGAAGAACTCTATGTCTACGAACCCTGGCCGGAGAAGACCGCCATAGGCCCCCAGCTCGGGGAGGAGGAGTGGTACATCACCTCGAGCGACACCAGCATCAGCACGGTCGAGATCACGACCCTGAACTCCCGCTACTCCTTCCACTTCGAGGCGGCCCGTCACCTGACCTACTACATCCTCCGTATCCTGGTACCGATCCTGATCATCATCCTGTTGACCTACGTCACGTTCCTCCTCAAAGACTACGGGAAACGGGCCGATATCGCGAGCGCGAACCTCCTCCTCTTCATCGCGTTCAACTTCACCATCGCCGGAAGCCTGCCGCATCTTGGCTACCTCACGTTCCTCGATGCCGTCCTGGTCGCCACCTTCGTGATCACCGGCGCCACGGTCGCCTACAACCTCTACCTGAGGTGGCTGGCGACGGAGAGGCAGAAGGAGATTGCGGAGGGCATCGACCGGGTGATGGCCTGGCTCTACCCGGCCGCATACATCGCCGCGCTCGTTCTTGCCTCGTTGCTGTTATGAGTTGAGCGGTACCCCGGAGCGAGGGCAATCCATCGTGGCGGAATGGCCGGATCGACCTCGTCCTCCGGGTTCGTCGAAACGTATATCCACTCCCCTTCTATCTACTCGCCGCATGTCACCTGATGATGTTACCCCCGCAACGGAGGAGGGGGAGCGGCTCCGGCAGGTCTACAGAGAGGACGTGCCCTGGCGCCGGTGGGGGCCCTACCTGAGCGAACGGCAGTGGGGAACGGTGAGAGAGGACTACAGCGACGACGGTAATGCCTGGGCGTACTTCCCCCACGACCACGCACGTTCCCGCACCTACCTCTGGGGGGAGGACGGGATTGCCGGCATCTCGGACGATTCGCAGCGCCTCTGTTTTGCCCTTGCCCTCTGGAACGGTGCCGACCCCATCCTCAAGGAGCGGCTCTTCGGTCTGACCAACGCCGAGGGGAACCACGGCGAGGACGTGAAGGAGTACTACTACTACCTCGACAACACCCCGACCCACGCCTACATGAAGTACCTCTACAAGTACCCGCAGACGGCGTTCCCCTACAACGACCTTGTCGCGACGAACCGGAGCCGCACCCGGGACGAGCCGGAGTACGAACTGATCGATACCGGCATATTCGACGGCGACCGCTACTTCGACGTCTTTGTCGAGTACGCGAAGGCCTCCACCGACGACATCCTGATCCGGATCACCGTGCATAACCGCGGACCCGAGGAGGCGGCCCTGCACCTGCTGCCCACCCTCTGGTTCCGCAACACCTGGTGGATCGAGCGGGGCACGAGGAAGCCCCTCCTCGCGCAGGTGGAAGGCCCGCCCGGCACGAGCGTCGTCCACGCCGTCGACCCGGCTCTCGGGGACCGGTATCTCCACTGCGAGGGCGCGCCCGAACTCCTCTTCACCGAGAACGAGACGAACACGGAGCGCCTCTTTGAGAGACCCAACGCCTCGCCGTTCGTCAAAGACGGCATCAACAACTACGTCGTCGAGGGGCGGACCGATGCCGTGAACCCCGGCCGGACCGGGACGAAGTCTTCGGCGTACTTCACGATGACCGTCCCCCCCGGCGAGAGCCGGGAGATCCGGCTGCGGCTGAACGAGACGCCTCCTGCGGCCGGGGAGGACCTGTTCGGGGAGAGGTTCGAGGAGATCTTTGAGGCGCGGGCAAAGGAGGCCGACGCGTTCTACGACAACATCACCCCCCCGTCGGTCAGCCCCGATGCGGCGAACGTGATGCGCCAGGCACTCGCCGGCATGCTCTGGACGAAGCAGTACTACTTCTACGACCTGGACCGCTGGCTCCGGCAGCACGGGTCCAACATGGCTCAGGGCAGCCAGCGGGCCGTCCGCAACAGCCAGTGGTTCCACATGTACAACGCGGACATCATATCCATGCCCGACAAGTGGGAGTATCCCTGGTACGCGGCCTGGGACCTCGCGTTCCACCTGGGTGCGTTCACGATGATCGATCCGGACTTCGCCAAACGGCAGCTGGAACTGATCCTCGACGAGCGCTACCTCCACCCGAACGGTCAGCTCCCGGCCTACGAGTGGAACTTCAGCGACGTCAATCCCCCGGTGCACGCCTGGGCGGCCCTCTTCGTCTACCGTGTCGAGGAGGAGGTCTTCGGCGTGAGCGATATCCGGTTCCTCGAGAAGGTGTTTCAGAAACTCCTGATGAACTTCACCTGGTGGGTGAACCGCAAGGACCGCTACGGCCAGAACGTCTTTGAAGGAGGGTTCCTCGGTCTCGACAACATCGGCGTCTTCGACCGCAGCGCAACCATCCCGTCGGGAGGATACCTGGAGCAGTCCGACGGGACGGCGTGGATGGCGCTCTACTGCCAGAACATGCTCGAGATCGCCGTAACGCTTGCCGCTCACGATCCGGCCTACGAGGCACTCGCCATCAAGTTCTACGAGCACTTCCTCTGGATCGCGTCTGCGATGAACCGCATGGGCGAGAACCAGGAGGGGATGTGGGATGAGTGGGACGGATTCTTCTACGACCTCCTGCACCTGCCGGACGGGAGCGCGACGCGACTGCGGGTCCGGACCCTCGTCGGGCTCCTCGCCCTCTGCTCGAGCACCGTCTTCTCCCCGGAACTCTTCAAAGAGGCGTCCGTATTCCAGGAACGCGCACGCTGGTTCACCCGGAAACACCCGCTGCTCACGGCCAACATCACGTCGCCCGGCCGGCCCGGGTTCCACGGCCGCCGCCTTCTCTCCCTGGTGAACGAGGAGAGGCTGCGCCGGATCCTTGCCCGGATGCTCGACGAGAAGGAGTTCCTGAGCGACTACGGCATCCGCTCCATCTCCCGCGTCCATGCAGAGGAGCCCTACACCTTCGTCCTGGACGGGCAGGAGTTCAGGGTCGAGTACCAGCCGGCGGAGTCCAATACGGAGATGTTCGGCGGAAACTCGAACTGGCGGGGGCCGATCTGGTTCCCGATGAACATGCTGATCATCCGGAGCCTGCTCAACCTCTATGCGTTCTACGGGAACAGTTTCACCATCGAGTGCCCGACCGGGTCGGGGAACTGGATGAACCTCTACGAGGTGAGCGAGGAGATCAAGAACCGGCTCGAGCGGATCTTCCTCCGCGGCGAGGACGGCCGGCGCCCGGTCTTCGGGCAGGTGGCGAAGTTCCAGGAAGACCCGCACTGGCGCGATTACATCCTCTTCTACGAGTACTTCCACGGCGATAACGGCGCAGGGCTGGGCGCGAGCCACCAGACCGGATGGACCGGCATCATCGCACGGCTCATCCAGGGATACGCGTATCTAAGGCCGGAGCAGATCCTGACACCGGCAGCAAGGCAGCTCACCTACAGGAAAAGAGCGGCTCCCCCGCCTCCTCCGGAGGCGCCGGTCCCCCGTTGAGGGCTCATGCGGCCCACTCCTGTTTTTTATACGAGTATGTCCAGAGATCCAGTTACGGAGTCTGTGAGGAGCAAGGTTGAGCACGCTTGAGTCGTATCTCGATGCACTGCACCAGGGGGTCTTCCAGGTCGTCGTCCCGAAGGACCTGGTGACCGAACCGCTCGATCCGGCCTGGAAACGGTCTGCCATCAACGTCCCGAGCCCGGGCACCATCGCGAGCTACCGGAAGGGCCAGTACCACGCCCACGAGACGGCGACGGAGTACCGCGTCCACCTGGACCGGTACGACCCCGAGAAGAACCCCATCATGCACCTGATCGACGACGCCCCTCTGATCCTCATGATCCACGAGACGATGGAGACCATCCTCGTGACGGGCAGGGATGCGACGCGGAGGGATCCCCGGCAGCGCCTTGCCGACCAGCAGGTGAGCTGGAGGCTCCGGATGGGATCTGGAGTGCTTCTGTGGGTGATAGCCACGATCCTTCTCATCCTGGCGTTCACGGATCTTGAACCCGTCTTTACCGTAATCCTGCCGTCCTTCGTTCTCTTTCTCGGGCTTCTCACGATCGCTAAGGGCATCCTGCAGAGGGACCGAAAGGAGCAGGGAAACAAGGAGATCGTCCGGGGGAGCCTTATGGCAGGCGCAGCGATTGCCCTATTCGTCTTCTGGGAACTGTACCTCATCCTCATGCTGCTGATTCTCGCGGTCTGGTTCTTTGCCAGCGCCGCCGTCACGCTGCTCCGGGCATTTCGGGAGCGAGGGAATTTGCCGCAGGGCTTCTGGTATACGCTCGGGCTGGGCGTAAGTTCGCTGGTTCTCGGGGTCCTTGCCGTGACCCTGCCCGGGTGGCTGGTCGATCTCCTTGTCTTCCTGTTCGCCGGGCTTGTGCTCATGGCGGGGGCGTTCACGCTTCTGGACGCATGGGGGTTGAGGAATGCCGCCCGGCTGATGGAGGGGGACGAGGTTCCGGTGACCGCCCCTCACGGATAATGCTTCTTCAGGAACTCCTTCACTTTCCTTGAGACCAGCCACCCCTGGTCGAGCCGGTCGATGATCGCATCGATGGCCCAGGCCTGCTCGATGATCTTTCTGTCGAGATCCGTGTCCCCTATCTCCGCAAGGCCGATGATGACGGTGAGGGGGTTGCGGATGGAGTCGTTTAAGACGGCAAGCTGCTCGATGTTCTCCTCGATCTGGAGGAACGCCCGCTTCTTGAGGTCCTCCAGCAGGTGCCGCTCGGAGGTGTCGCGGGCGCTTGCGAGCACCAGTTGCCGGTCGCCGATCGTCACCGGGAATGCCGTGACCTCCACGGCGGTGCGGGTACCGTCGTCGCGGAGAGGAGCAAACTCGACCGGGCCGGCAGTGGTCCCGGCCGCGAGCTCGTGCAGCATCGCCTTCACCTTGAAGAGTTCATCCTGCGGCACGAACCCGGCTCCGAGGAGGCTCTTGCCGATGAACTCCTCCTTCGGGTCTCCCGCCATCCTCTCGGCCGCCCGGTTTGCGTCGATCAGGATCCCGTTCATATCGGCAAGGAAGAGAGCGTCCGGGGAGTACTCAAGGAGGATCTTCAGCCGCTCCTCCGAGCTCCTCAACGCTTCCTCGGCCTGCTTGCGCTCGGTCACGTCCATCAGGCTGCCGATGATCGCCGGCCGCCCCTCAAAGTGGAGGCGGCCGGCGAAGTTCTCGAGGCGTATCTTCCGTCCGTCCTTGCGGACCCCGCAGAACTCGTGGTGCACCGACCCTATATCGCCGGAGAGGAGGGCCTGCAGCCGCCTGAAGAACTCCTCCTTCTCCTCCGGGGCGACCAGGGAGGTGTGTCTGCCGGGATCGTAGATCTCGGCGCGCGTGTAGCCGAAGATCTCGGCAAACCGGGGGTTGACATACTCGAAATGGCCGTCCTGAAAGAGATAGACTCCCACCGGCGAGTGCTCCACCGGGTTCCGGTAGACCTCCTCGTTCATCGTCCGCAGGATCGCCGAGCCGATGATGCTTGCCGCCGCCTGGAGCGCATCGATCTCCGCCGGTGACCAGGTGCGCTCTTGCCGTGTCTCGTCAAAGCCGACAAAGCCCCACCACCGTTCATGGACGAAGATCGGGACGGCCGCGATGGACCGGATCCCCTGGGGCTCAAGATACGCCCGCTCGTCCGGGGGGAACGTCCGCACCGCCCCGGCGATCGCCCTCCCGGCCGCGAGTTCCCCGTGCCACCGGGGAACCGCGCTGTAGGGGACGTTCTGGAGGGCCGGGTTGGCGCTCCCGGCGGCGACGCCCTCCGCCGTCCACTCCCACCGCCGGCTGCAGGCGGGTTCGCCGGTCGCGGGATCCGTGTCGTTCTCGAAGATATAGACCCTGCTGACATCGGCGGCCCTGCCGAACCGCTCGAGCACCTCCTGCATCTGCTCTCTCCAGTCCGCTTCCTTGAGGAACCGGTCCGCCGCAAAGTTCACCGCGTCCATGATGGCGTTGTGCCGGCAGAGGGCCTCGGACGCCTTCTTCCGCCCGGTGATATCCTCAAAGAGGTAGAGCCTCCCGAAGTACCGGTCGTCAGCGTCACGGATCTGGGTGGAGAACCGCCGGATATGCCGGCCGTCGGTGAGCTCGATCTCGTCCTCGAGCACCGAGCGGTTCTCGCTATCCTGGAGCGGCGTGCAGGTGAGGGCAGCCGCCTCCCTGTCCTTGACGAGCGGGGCGCAGAGAGAGACGATATCGCTGTTCTTGAGGTTCCCGGCCTTCATCTTGTCTTCCAGGTGCGAGAGTTCCCACATCTCGCAGAACCTGCTGTTGAAGTAGAGGATCTCGTCTGTCCGGCTGTCGAAGACGTAATACGCGAGCGGGGAGGCCTGTGCCATCCGGGAGAGGAGGGCCTCGTTCCACCGGAGCCGCTCCTCCACCTGCCGCTCGCTGGTGACGTCGCGGCCGCACCCCACGGTCCCGATCATCCGGCCGTCCTCGTCCCGGAACGGGGCTTTGATGACGTCGAGGAAGAG
>DALN01000076.1:0-513 GCA_002499455.1 Methanoculleus sp. UBA77
CCGGGCGACCGGCCCCGGCCCCATCCTCTCGGCGATGGGAGAGGTGGAGGGTTACGAGATCCACATGGGCGAGACGAAGCGGGGGGAACTCTCCGCGGCATTCTCCGGCGACGGGGCCGCGACCCCCGACGGCCTGGTCTTCGGGACCTACATGCACGGCCTCTTCCAGAACCCCGCGGCAGCAAACGCCCTCCTTGCCTACCTCTCGGAACGGCGGGGGCTGCCGTTTGAGCCGGTCGCGGATGCCGGTGGGGGCACCCTCGGCGCCGAGGACGCCTACGACGCACTTGCCCGGCACTTCGAGGAGCACGTGGATATGGATGCGATCGTGGCGTGGCTCCGGGACGCGACGATTCGTTAGAACCGGAGCGCGAGAAAACGCGAAGCGTTTTCGAACGGCGAGCTGATGAAATAGGGAGCAGACTCCAGCCGCACGCGAAGGCGCGAAGAACGCGAAGTTCAGGCGGAGGACTACTGACAACTCTCCTTCGCACCTAACGGTGCTCGAACTCC
>DALN01000076.1:556-13429 GCA_002499455.1 Methanoculleus sp. UBA77
AACGTCGTACTTCACACCTAACGGGGCTCAAGCTCGCTTCGCTCGCACTTCGAAGACCTCCGGCCTTCTCGAACTCCTTTCCCTTCGGAAAAGTCGTCCCTTGAAACCCTTCGGGTTTCTCAAACTCCGTTCCTGACGGAACGTCGTCCTTCGCATCTTCGATGCTCATGCTCCTGTCGTGCCGACAGTCGCACTTCGCGACCTTCGCGGCTTCGCGTGAGCCCATACCACTAGCCCCTATCGGTAATCGTGTGTTATCTCAACAGGGCCGTGTTTTTCAACCAAAAAAAATTAGAAGATCCGTCCTGATTCCTCAGATGAAGAACCGGAACGCGATCCAGGCGATCAGGACCATCAGCGCCGAGTACTTCAGCCCGGCGAGGACCCGGCCCTCGCCCATGACACCCGCCGCAAGCCCGGAGAAGAATCCCTGGATCAGGGCGGCGTGGCAGAAGACCCGGTTGTAGAGGAAGAGGTCCACGGTGCCCATGAACGTCTGGCTCGACCCCGACCCCGCGACCGCCTCGCCCGCCTCTGCCATCGTCGTCAGGAAGGTGCTCGAGAGCACGCCGATGACGAAGAGGAATACGAAGAACGACATCACGACGATGATCATGTAGATCATCATACCGTTCTTTCGTTCCGACTTCAGGTTGAAGAACTCATATGCGTCGTGGGCCGCCGCCCGCAACACCTCGCTCACGTCGCCGCCCGCAGAGCTCGCATGGGCGATCAGGTCGACGCTCCGCTCGGCAAGCGGGGTGTTCACGACGTTCCCGAACCGGCGGATGGCCTCGACGAACGGAACACCCCAGGACATCTCGGTGTCGAGCTGGCGGATGTGCGGGGTGAGCGCCCCGTACTCGCCCTCGGAGACGATGTGGATGGCGTGAGGGAGCGTCATGCCCGAATCGTTCATCCCGGCCACGTCCCTAAAGAAGTTCGGGAGAGAGGCCTCGATGCTCGAGACCCGCAGCGCCTCCTTGAGGTCGAGGAGCGCAAGCGGCACGATGGCGACGAGGAGGGCGAAGACAAAGACGTCGTCGATCATCGTCGTCGAGAAGAGGACCCCGACGCCGTAGGACATCACCAGGCTCATAAATCCGCCGATAAGGAGGACGAGCGCCGCAGGAACGGATATGTAGAGGACAGTGAAGGGCTCCTCCATCATCACCTGGAGGGGGTGCCGGATAAAGCGGTAGAACCCTTCCCGGTACTTCCTCGTATCCTCGATCCGGCCGAATATCTCCCGCTCATGCTCCTCGAACGCGTCGAGCACGGGAGCCGCCTCTTCTGCTCCGGCACCTCCCGACCTGTTCGGCAACCGGTTCAGGAAATCGTCAACGATCTCTTTGAATCCCATATCACACCTCCGGAGTCATGGAACTGATCAGGATGACGAACATCATGCTCCCGAACGGCACGATCAGGTAGATGATGATGTAGAGGAAGAACGGGTTCGTATCCCCGGAGAGGATCGTCATCACGGACTGCAGGATGATCAAAAAGAGCATACCGGCGACCATCGCGGTGACGTATGACTCCGCGATCAGGCCGAGCGTCTCTAAGAACGTCTTCTGCTGCTGGTTGTTCTCAAGCGTATACTGGTGGGCCTTGGCACGGAAGTACTCCGTGAGGTTGCTCCCGCTGGAGATGCTTGCGACGGCACCCTGCATGAACTCCCGCATCCGCTCGCTCGGTGTCGCCTGCGAGACCGTCCGCAGGGCGTCAAGAAGGTCCTTTCCGAAGAAATCGGTCTCCCGCGCGACATACCGGGCTTCGACGGCGCTCTCGCCGTAGATCTTGCTCTGCCCGAGCAGCCGGAAGACCTCGTCGGGGGTGATCCCGGCCGACGACATCGCGGTGACGTAGTTGATGGCGTAGGGGAGGGTGGCGTCGATGTTCCTCCGGCGCTCCCCGGCCCGTATGCCGGGGTAGAGGAGGAAGATCAGGTAGGAGAGGCCCCCGAAGATCAGGAGCGAGAGGACCGTGATGACGACGGTGCCAAGCAGGAGCTTGTAGTCGTTCAACGCGTAGAGGAACTCCGGGACCGCCCCCTTGTAGGTGATCATCTCGGGGACCCGCAGGAGGTAGGTCAGGAGCCCGATGAGCGCCGCAGCGATCAGCCCGACGATGAACGAGGAGACGTAGGCCGTCGCAAGGTAGGCCTCAAACGGCGTGTTCATCCGGGCTCCCATCAGGTCGTTTCTGAGGCTGACGTAGTCAGCCCGCTTCCGTTTCAGGTCACGGCCGATCAGGTTGAAGCAGAACCGCTCATACCCGTTCATGCCGAACCACCCTCGCCGTAGAGATCGGTGCGCACACGCTGGATGACCGACTCAGGGTCGCGGAAGTAGGAGATCAGGATCTTGCTCACGTCACGGAAATGCCGGATCTTCTTGATGCGCATCCACTCAAGCACTTCCTGCCGGCGTTTCAGCTCCTCGCGCATCCGCTCCTCGCTCCAGCCCCGGTCCTCCATGATCTGCTCGAGGATGTAGGACTTGCCGGAGTAGCGGATCTCGTCGGTCGCCGGGTGCCACCGGAAGACCTCGTTCGTGATCAGCTCGTTCGTCCTGGGGTCGATATCCAGGATCTCGATGAGCTGCTTGTTCCGCCGGATCCGCTGGCCGCCCACCCGGGCCTGGACCTGGATGGACATCAGGGAGAGTGCCGAGAGCATGTTCCTCGGCACATCGATCGGCGGGTTCTCCAGACGGTGGACGGCGCTCGCCACCGAGTCCGCGTGCATCGTCGCGTAGGTGACGTGGCCGGTGCTCATCGCCTGGAAGAGCGTCAGGGCTTCGCGGCCACGGACCTCACCGACAAGGATGTACTCCGGGCGCTGCCGGAGGGCGGCACGCAGGAGTTCGTACATATCGATCTCGCCCCGCCCGTCCTGGGAGAACGAGTCGCGGGTGATGCTCGGGATCCAGTTCGGGTGGGGGAGCTTCAACTCGCGGGTATCCTCGAGCGTCACGATCTTTGCAAGCGGCGGGATGAAGAGCGATATGGCGTTTAAGGTCGTCGTCTTCCCCGATGCCGTTCCGCCGGCAAAGATGCAGGACTTGGCGTTCTCGACCGCGAGCCAGAGGTAGGCGACGCCGAGCGGCGAGAAGGTGTGCCACTCGATGAGGTCGGTCGGCGTGATCGGCTCCTCGCGGAACTTACGGATCGTGAACGTCGAACCGTGGGCGGTCACTTCGGAGCCCAGCGTCATCTGGATACGCGACCCGTCGCTCATCGTGGCGTCGAGCATCGGCTCGGCGATCGAGATATACTTCCCGGCCCGCTGTGCGAGTTTCGTCACGAACGAGTCGAGCTCCGCGGCGTCGCGGTAGACCAGGCTCGTCTTCATCGACTCATACGTCGTGTGGTAGACGAAGATCGAGCTGTTCACGCCGTCGCAGGAGATATCCTCGATGTACTTGTCGTGCATCACCGGGTCGATCAGCCCGTCGCCGAGGAACTCCTTCTCCACATGGTAGAGGATCTTCTCCCGCTCCTGCGGAGAGAGGCGGATCCCGTAGTCGGCGATGATCGTGTTTGCCGCGGTACGGAGCGCCTCCCTCGCCGCCTCCCGGCTGAGGTCACGGGTGGTGATGTTGAGCGTCTCAAAGAGGCGCTCCTTGATCTCCCCGAAGAGTTCCTGCTCCGCGGGAGTGAGCACGGGCTCGAGGACGTGGTAGGTGTACTCGTGCGTCGTGCCGTCGTAGGTCACCCGGACATAGGCATACGGCTCGTTCACCGGGTAGAGCTCGATCTCCTCCAGCCCCGGCGAAGGGCGCATCGAGAGGTCGACGAGCGGCCCGTGGCGTGCCGGGTTGTACTCCTCGATGACCTCCCCGACCTTCATGGTCTGGAACTTCTTGAGGAACGGGAACCGGGACTTCTGCGCCTCGTCGGCGGCGATGGCCTCGCTCGCCGCGGCTGCCGCAATCGTGGTGGAGGAGAAGGCCCGGGAGAAGATGTCGTCGAACTCCGATACGACCCTTGCGTTGTCGACAAAGTCGAACCGATGGCCGTTGCGGTTGATGTTCAACTCCTCGACGGTGAACGTCGCACTCTTCGGGAGGATCAGGTCCGCAAGGTTCCCGAGCTCCTCGACCGATACCACCCCGGCATCGATATCGCCGTCGGGTTCGGGCTCATCGACCGTCACCACGCCAGAGGTGCCGGCGGATTCCGTCTCCAGGCGGCCCTTCATCCGGTCGAGGAAACCAATGGAGTCCTTTCGCCCTGCCCCGCCATCCTCTGCCGCGGGGCCGGGAGCAGAGTTCTCCTCGTTCCCGCCGTCAGACCGGCGCTGCTCGATACGGTCGAGCAACGACCTGACGGGATCGTCCCGGCCGGCCTCGCGGCTTTCGGGGGTCCCGGATCTCGTCACCGACTCGATGAGCGAACGGATGCCCATCTTCTTTTGCGCCGGCAGGGCGGACGGCTCCGGCTCCCCGTCTTCTCCATCAGGACCGGCGGCAGACCCGGGATCTGCCAGAGCTGCCTCTGTCCCGGCATCTTCCTCCGGCCGGGACGGCGGATTGGAATCCGGCGACTCCGTAACGGCACCTTCACCGCCGTTCTCGGGTCTCCCGGGATGTTTGAGCAGTTTCCTGACTGCTGCTATCAACTCACGTTCTTCGTCCTCATTTGCTCTCATCCTCTGTGCCCCCAATATCAACGCACATTTCTACCTGAGGGTCATGGAATTCGATGATGCATCGCGTCCGTTCCGTATTCCGGTCCGAGACGACGCACATATAACGCCCGTTCAGCAGCCGGAAGCAGACCCTTCCTCTGGAGTCCGTCACGTCGCTCGTGATGACGAGCTTCCCTTTCCGGATCGAGACATGGGCTCCGCCGAGGGGTTCCCGGCTGTTGCGAACGGTCAGGCAGAGTACACCCACCCGCTGGCGGATAGGAGTGCCGATGGTCGGGATATCGAGGCGGCCGTTCTTCTTCAGGTGGCTCTTCTCAAAGACCCTGCATCGTGATACCAGCGCCTCGATGACGGGCGGCGAAACCCGGGAGAGGTCGAATGTCTCCCCTCCGGTCAGGTGCAGAACCGCCGCATCGCCAAAGAGCGTCCCCTTCTCATCGACAAGTATCGCGCCGTCCGGTTCGCCCCCATAGAGAACCAGATAGAACGCGTGTGCCCCCTCTCCTGAGACCCCGATCCCGGTCAGAGAATGGACGCTGCTGTAGTGCAGCACCTCATCAAGGGTGAAGCGCCCCTCGTACTCCGACTGCTTGAGGATCTGGCCCATAAGGTCAATTATGTCCATGCACATCTTCAGGTATGGTATTTCCGTGGTTTTTATGCAAGAACGGGGATTTTACCCCAACCACATTATACCACATCAGTATACTATTATTAATACCTTGTGATGAATCGAAACGATTTCTCACGGATGCTCCCCTGAAAAGATCATACGAGAAAAACGTAAAAAGGTCGGCAGGATATGGGAATCCTCTGAAGGTCCCCGCCGCCGGCACCCCCGGCAGCCGGACAAACGAGGCGTCCGACGGCGGGAAACGGTTGTAGAAAGATTTATCTCCCTCAAAAGACCCTCAACCCGGGAAAGGCACCTGCAAAAAAATATCGCCAGAAATAAGAGATGTCAGGTGGATAAGGTACTCGCCCATGATTCTTCCGCCCGCAACAGCTGTCCCGCTCATGATCGCAGCGGTCGCGATAGGGATCACGCTCATCTACGCATCGATCCTGGATGCCAGAGAACGGCGGGTGCCCCACAGGACCTGGCGTCCGGCTCTCGTCGTCGCAGTCCCGGCGGCAGTCTGGGTATACGGACAGACCTTCTTTGCAGACTGGCGCATAGCAGCAGGATACCTCACCATCGCTGCGGTCTTCTGCGGGTTTTTCTACTTCTTCCAGGCTGCAAACCTCTTTGGAGGGGCAGATGCGTATGCCCTCATCATCATCACCGCATGCCTCCCGTTCTTTCCGTTTGAGCCGTACTTCGGCATCTCGCCGACCGGGTTCTTCCCGTTCACGGTGCTGACGAACGCCGTGCTCATCAACATCGCGGCACCCGTTGCAATACTCGCAAAGAACCTGATAGAGGGAAACAGGGCCCCGCTGCCCTGCCTGTTCCTGGGGTTCCCAGTCGACGGAAGAACAATCCAGAACGAGTTCGGCTTCGTCATGGAGGATATCGAAGAAGAGGACGGCAGGCTGGTCCGGCGGTTCGTCGGTTTTACCGAGTCGCTCGGACGCATGGTGCGGGGAGAGCGGCGGCTCTACACAAAAGATCTCAGGATGCATCCCGAAGAGTACAAACAGGAGATTGCCCTCTACCGGAAGGCCGGCAGGGTCTGGATATCCTACGGCATTCCGTTCATCATACCGATCACGGCGGGATTCCTGACGGCATTGTTCATGGGAGATATCCTCTTTGTCATCATGAAGACTCTCACAGGAATGTGAACCGATATGGAGATACAATTCACGAAGGACGGATTGGTGCCTGTCATCGTGCAGGAGAAACGGACTCGTGAGGTCCTGATGCTCGCCTACGCAAACGCTACGGCACTGGAACTCACACGGACAACGGGATACGCACACTATTACAGCAGAAGCAGGCGAAAACTCTGGAAGAAAGGCGAGGAGAGCGGTCACTTCCAGCGGGTCTGCCGCATACTCGTCGACTGCGATGCGGATGCGGTCCTCTACGAGGTGGAACAGACCGGCGCCGCCTGCCATACCGGCCACGCGTCGTGCTTCTACCGGACGGCCGACGGGGAAGAGATCGCCGGAACAGTCTTTGATCCGGAGAAGGTATACGCTAATAAGGGTGAATGACTTCATTACTATGGTGATTTTTTATGAAAATTGTACCCGATACCAGCGTCGTGATAGACGGGCGCATAACATCGCTGATAAAAACCGGCGAATATAAGGGCGCAACAATAATCATACCGGAAGCCGTCGTCGCCGAACTGGAGGCACAGGCGAATCAGGGGCGGGAGATAGGGTTTTCCGGTCTGACGGAGCTCCAGGAACTCTTCCGGATGTCTGAAGAAGATATCATCTCCCTCCAGTACTCCGGGGGCCGGCCGAGCCTCGACCAGGTGAAACTCTCGAGCGGAGGCGAGATCGACGCCCTGATCCGGAACGTCGCCATCGAGCACGAGGCCCGGTTCGTCACGAGCGACCTCGTGCAGGCCGAGGTGGCAAAGGCGAAAGGCCTCGACGTCACCTACTTAAAGCCGCAGATAGGCGACTTCTCGCCGCTCTCGATCGACCAGTTCTTCGATGAGGAGACGATCGCGGTCACTCTTAAGGAGCGGGCCCCCCCCATGGCAAAGAAGGGGAAGCTCCGGGACATCAGGCTCGTCATGCTCCGCGAAGCACCCATGTCCGAGTATGAACTCCGCGCCATGGCGCAGGAACTCCTCGAGCGGGCAAAACGCGACCCCGACGGGTTCATCGAACTCGAGAAGCGGGGGATCACGGTCGTCCAGATCGGGTCGCTCCGGATCTCGATCGCCCGCCGGCCGTTCTCCGACGGGATGGAGATCACGGTTGTCCGGCCGCTCGTCGACCTTGCGCTCGACGACTACGACATGGCGCCCGAGATCAAGAAGCGGATCCTCGGGAACCGCCGCGGCGTCCTGATCGCCGGCCCGCCCGGTGCGGGGAAGACCACGCTCGCCCAGAGCCTCGCGACGTTCCTTGCCGACCACGACTTCATCGTGAAGACGATGGAAGCCCCGCGGGACCTGCAGGTGCCCGACCACATCACGCAGTACACGGCGCTTGAAGGGAGCATGACGAACACCGCCGAGGCCCTCCTGCTCGTCCGGCCCGACTACGTGGTATTCGACGAGATCCGGAAGAACGAGGACTTCAGTGTCTATGCCGATATGCGCCTAGCAGGGATGGGCATGGTCGGCGTGGTCCACGCGATGGAGGTGCACGACTGCCTCCGGCGGTTCTGCGACCGCGTTGACTACAGCGTCCTGCCGCAGATCGTCAACACCATCATCTACGTCGTTCAGGGCAGGATCACGAAGATTTACGACCTCGAACTGACGATCAAGGCCCCGGAGGGCATGCCCGGCGAGACCCATATCCGCCCGGTCATCGTCGTCCGCGAGCACCCCCGGTGGGAGCCCGAGATCGAGATCTTCCGCTACGAGGGCGAGACCCTTGTGATGCCGATCGTCCGGAGAAACGTCGAGGCGCCGATGGCCGCTCCTGCCGCACCCCCCGTAGTGCCGGCCGTAGCAGCACCCGCCCCGGCGGCAGCGGAGGCCGGAGAGAACGTCTCCTGGAAGGTTGCGGAGAAGGAGGTCCAGCGGGAGATCGGGCGCTACACGAGCGGCCCGGTCGAGGTCCGGATCATCAGCGACAACAAGGCCGTCGTCTACATCGAGGACAAGGACGTCCCGGCAGCGATCGGCAAGGGCGGCAAGAACGTCTCGGCGATCGTGAACAAACTCGGTATCGGGATCGACATCCGCCCGCGGAGTGAGCTTGAGGCGAAGAAGCCTGCCGAGGAGGAGATGCAGCTTGCCGGAGGGATCAGGATCCGGATCGACAAGAAGCAGCTCACCATCGTCTCGACGGAGAACAAGGGCAAGATTGTCGACGTCTTCGCCGGGAAGGAGTATCTCTTCACGGCAACGGTGAACGAGGAGGGGGATATCCTCCTCGCGAAGAACAGCACCATCGCCCAGGAGATGCTCAAGCGCTACAACGAGGGCGAGACGATCCGGCTGCGGCCGGTATGATCTGGATGAGATGATGAGTAATCGAGGATTTGGAGGCTTATAGTGAGCGGACTTGATATGCAGAGCAACGAACGGGAGTGCAGAGCCCGGTGGGAGCACGCGTTCGAGGCTGATCCGGCAGCGGATAAAGAGAAGTACTACCTGACCGTGGCGTTCCCGTATCCAAGCGGGGCGATGCATGTCGGGCACGGACGGACCTACATCGTCCCGGACGTCCTTGCCCGCTACCAGCGGATGAAGGGGAGACACGTCCTCTTCCCGATGGCGTTTCACGTCACCGGCACCCCGGTCATCGGGATCTCGAAGCGGATAGCAAACGGCGATGCGAAGACTATCGGGCTCTACCGTGACCTCTACCGGGTGCCGCAGGACATCCTCGACCGGTTCATCGACCCGATGGAGATCGTCCGGCACTTCTCGGAGGAGTACCGGCGGGTCATGCAGAAGTGCGGGCTCTCGATCGACTGGCGGCGGCGGTTCATCACCGTCGACCCCCAGTACAGCAAGTTCATCGAGTGGCAGTATAAGCACCTGCACGAGGAGGAGCACGTCGTCAGGGGTGCCCACCCGGTCAAGTACTGCCCGCAGTGCGAGAACCCGGTCGGCGACCACGATCTCCTGGAGGGTGACAAGGCCGAGATCATCAAGTTCACCCTGGTCGTCTTCTCCTGGAACGGTGCGAAGATCCCGTGCGCCACCCTCCGGCCCGAGACGATCTACGGCGTGACGAACCTCTGGGTGAACCCCGAGGTCACCTACGTGCGGACGATGGTCGACGGCGAGGAGTGGATCCTGAGCCGCGAGGCGGCAGGGAAACTCGCCCTGCAGGACCACACCGTCACGGTCTCTGAAGAGATCCCCGGCACGGTCCTGATCGACCAGACGGTCTCTCACCCGCTCTGCGGCGGCGTCCCCGTCCTGCCGGCGACGTTCGTCGACCCCGACATGGGGACCGGGATCGTCATGAGCGTCCCCGCCCACGCACCCTTCGACTACATCGCTCTCCGCGACCTGCAGCAGCAGGGGAAGTACACCTCCATCCGGCCGGTCCCGCTCATCTCCGTCGAGGGCTACGGCGAGATCCCGGCAAAGGACGCTGTCGAGCGGGCGGGCATCCGCGACCAGAATGACCCGGGGATGGAGGCGCTCACCCAGGAGGTCTACAGCGCCGAGTTCTCCCGCGGGAAGGTCTTTGAGAGATACGGCGGGAGATCGGTCCGCGAGGCCCGCGACGATGTCGCGGCGCTGATGATGGAGCGCTACGGCTCCATCCCGATGTACGAGTTCGACAACCGCCAGGTGATCTGCCGGTGCGGCGGGCGGGTCTTCGTGAAGATCCTCCACGACCAGTGGTTCCTGGAGTACAGCGACCCGTGCTGGAAGGAGCAGGTGAAGACCCAGCTCGAGCGGATGGCACTCGTCCCGCCCGAGGTCAGGGTGGAGTTCGACCGGACGGTCGACTGGCTGAAGGACTGGGCCTGCACCCGGCGGGTGGGGCTCGGCACGAAGCTCCCCTGGGATCCGACCTGGATCATCGAGCCGCTCTCGGACTCGACGGTCTACATGGCCTACTACACCATCTCCCACCACCTCAAGGCCATCCCGCCGGAGAACCTGACCCCGGAGGTCTTCGAGTACATCTTCAAGGGCGAGGGGAACCCGACCACGGTCGACCGCGAGACGCTGGACCGGATCCGGAGCGAGTTCCTCTACTGGTACCCCTACGACTACCGGTTCTCGGCAAAAGACCTCATATCGAACCACCTCACCTTCCAGCTCTTCCACCACCGGGCGATCTTCCCGCAGGATCTGCAGCCGAAGGGCATGGTCGTCTTCGGGATGGGGCTCCTGAACGGCGCGAAGATGTCCTCGAGCAAGGGCAACGTCTTCCTGCTCGAGGATGCCGTGGAGGAGTTCGGCGCCGATACCGTCAGGATGTTCCTGGTCGGGAGCGCCGAGCCCTGGCAGGACTTTGACTGGAGGAACGAGCTCGTCTCATCGACGAGGAAGCAGATCGAGCGGTTCTGGAACACCGTGACGGACGCAAAACAGGCGGAAGGCTCCTACGATATCGACGCCTGGCTCGCGAGCAGGCTCCAGCACCGTATCGAGAGCACCACGAAGGCCTTCGAGTCGTTCCAGACCCGGCAGGCACTGCAGGAGGCGTTCTTCGGCGTGGAGGCCGACCTGAAGTGGTATCGCCGCCGCCTGCCCGAGGGCGCAACCGGCGGGGCCGTGATGCAGGACCTCTGCCGGACCTGGGTGCGGCTGCTCGCGCCGATCGTCCCCTTCACCTGCGAGTCGCTCTGGAAGGATCTCGGCGGAGAAGGCCTGGTATCGTTCGCCCCCTGGCCGGCGGTGGACGAAACCCGGGTCAACCCGGAGATCGAGCTTGCCGAGGAACTCCTGGAGAGGACGGTCGAGGATATCGAGTCGATCTTAAAGCTCATCCCGATGGAGCCGAAGTCCATCAGCCTCTTCGTCGCCCCCGCCTGGAAGCATGAGGCCTTCCGGATCATCGCGGCCTCGGCGGACAAGACCCGGGTGATGCGCGAGATCATGCAGAACGAAGGGATGCGCAAGCGCGGCCGCGAGGCGACGGACGCGGCGAAGCAGATCACGAAGCTCGTCCTGAAGCTCCCGCCCGAACTGGTGAAGCAGTTACAGGAGTCGACCCTCGACGAGCAGGCGATCCTCGAAGGCGCTCGGTCGTTCCTGGAGCACGAGTTCCACGTGCCGGTGACGGTCCAGAACGCCGGCGAGAGCACCCACGCGAAGGCGTCGGGGGCACTGCCCTTCAAGCCGGCGATCGTGATCGAATAAATCCTTTTTTTTCAGAGACACCTGCAGACCTTCGATTCACTTTCGCCCTGCAGGAGTCAGGTATATCCACCTGCCCGGAGACCATGAATACGCCAGTGAGCGTCTCCTGCAGACCGTCCGCGGGGATCGAAGAGATGGAGCGTGGAAGAGATGATCGAGTCAAGGTACGGGATACTCTGCGGTGAGTGCGAGTACCGGGAACGGACGGGCTGCAAGGGGTGCACGGCGATCGAGAAGCCGTTCTGGGGCGAGAGCTGCCCCCTGAAAGCCTGCTGCGAGGCAAAGGGGCTCGAGAACTGCGGCAGGTGCGGCGAGTTCCCTTGCGAACTCCTCGTGCAGTTTGCGTTCGACGAGAGCCAGGGTGACGACGGGAGAAGGATCCGGCAGTGCATAATCTGGTGCAGGGGGGCGAGGTGAGCCTGTATGGCGTCGACGCCGGAGTTCGTGGAGTTTGTGGCCGAACAACTCGGCGGTGCAGGGGATATCGCCTGCAGGAAGATGTTCGGTGAGTACGGGATCTACTGCGACGGGAAGTTCTTTGCCTGTATCTGCGACAACCAGCTCTTTGTCAAGATCACGGAGGCCGGGAAGGAGTTCATGCCGGACGGCGAGACCGCCCCTCCCTACGAAGGTGCGAGACCCTACTTCCTGGTAACCGACCTGGACGACCGGGAGTTCCTGAAGGAGTTGACACAGGTAACCTGTGCCGCGCTTCCCGCACCGAAACCCCGGAAAAGCAGCAGAAAAATCAGGGATAGGGCCTGAAGCAAACGATATCCGCTGGTACCTGCTTCACGTCCTGACGCAAGACCGCGCCCCCACCCATACATCGTTCACAAAAACAACTCCGGGTCGGGAAAACTGTCCAGGAGAGTTGATGCCCGGCACGAATCGAGTTAGCTCGTTAACATACTTTTTTCCAGAATAAACGTGCCGTTCAATATAAGAGATTAGAGATCTTAATGTATATCATGGGAGACGATGTGAACATCCCTCCACTGGCGTTCGCGGTATTGGTATTGTTGCTGATCATCCTGATCGTAGCGATGGTACCAGGCGTGGGAGCAACCATCATCGACATTCTGGGTAACGCAAACGGTCTTCTGTAAAATTGTCTTGGCCCTGGGTCCAATCTGGAAAGGAGGACCAGGGCCATGGATCCCTTAGCGTTTATCAAAGATTATCCAGTCGTAGTGACAATTCCCGGGATGCCACTCGTGCAATCGAAGTGCACAGTCAGGAGAACGGCATAACTGCACGAAGAACCTTTTTGGGCTCTGTTGAAATGCTTCACAT
>DALN01000073.1:0-264 GCA_002499455.1 Methanoculleus sp. UBA77
GAGCGTCGTCCGTGCGAACCTGACGACGTTCGTCCCGTGGGGCAACGACGCCGAAGGCAACCTATTCTTCAATGGAGAGCAGATCGGAACAGGAGTATGGAACTACGGCCCGCGGGCAGTCGGCGCCTCCGACAACCCGCAGGTGGCCGTCGACGAGCGCGAGGTGACGGCGTACCTGAACGCGACCGGGAACGAAGCGGCGATTCAGGGAGACAATACCTGGAAATCACCGTGTATGGTTGCGGCACAGACCTTCCTCGTGGT
>DALN01000073.1:323-666 GCA_002499455.1 Methanoculleus sp. UBA77
CCCCCACCGCATGGTCATGGGAGTCGCGGCCGTCCGGAACAGGTGATAACTGGACTGAATTCTCCACCAACCGGAACGCAACATACGACTTTGCAGCGGGAGCCTACGACATCCGGCTCACCGCGAGCAACGCCTACGGAAACGACACCGTAACAAAGACCCAGTACATCTCGTCCTCCGCAGGGGCAAAACGTCTCGCCACGGTTCAAAACGGCACGGTCTCCGGCGATCTTTACGTGGGGGCGTACGGAGGACTCGGCTCCGGGACCCAGTATACAACGAACACGTTCAACCGGACGTTCACCCTCCCGGCATACACCGATGTCCAGTGGGCGCGGCTGTA
>DALN01000073.1:726-8012 GCA_002499455.1 Methanoculleus sp. UBA77
GCCACCGCCGGGGACAACACAGCCAATGTCTACCCGGTCAACGATCATGTGAACCGCCAGTATTCGGATTACCTGCTCTGGTACGACGTGACCGATCTCGTCGGTTCGCAGAGCCCGAAAGCAGAGGTCGTCTCAACCCCGGTGGCATCGAACTTCGACGGCCGCATCAAAGAGCTCGTCCTCGTGGTCGCTTACAATGATGGCGACAGCGATGTGGTACACTACTGGGTGAATGACGGACACGACTACCAGGCGAACGGCGCCGGCGGGGTTACCTCGACCTTCGCCACCGGCGGACTCACCGCAGGCTGGACGGGTGCAACCCTCCAAAACATCATGCTCTCTTCCAAAGACGCCCTGTATACATTCAACGGCGCTGCCTATACGGGTGGGACCCCATCTGGTTACTTTGGAACGAACACCTGGGACGTCACGAGCGACCTGGCTGCCGGCAATGACAGCAGTTTCACTTACGTACCGAACGGTGGATCGTACAAGACCACGCTCGCAACACTTGCCGTAAAATACACGACCTCCGGCGGGGACGCCCCCGATCTCGCGGTCAGCACCCTCGCTTCTAACAACGGTGAAGTCTTCTCCGCAGCCGAGAACATCTACACCGCGAAGATCACGAACATCGGCACCGCCGATGCCGGCGCGTTCGCGGTCGAATTCAACGCCAGTAGCGCAACCGGCACGGTCGCGGTCGACGGCCTCGCCGCGGGCGCAAACACCACCGTCACCTGGACCGACGAGACCATCCGCAACGCCGGCGATGCCGTGACGATCACCGCCGTCGCCGATCCCGACGGTCTCATCGGCGAATCGAACGAAGAGAACAACCTGCTCAGCATCGAGAAGACCGTCGTCCACAACGGCTACCGCGGCAAGCGCTGGACCGACGGCGAAGACATCGCCACCGCGAAAACCTACGACGTTCGCGGCGACCTCCTCTGGTCGGCCGGTGACGGCGCCTACCTCTCCGCCGGCACCAACTGGGCCGACTACACCGTCAACTGGACCGCCAGCGATCTCACAGTCCCCGAAGGCGCCACGATCGCCGGCGCCCGGCTCTACGTCCCCTACACCTACGACAAGGGCCCGGTCTTCCCGGAGAACGTCGCCCTGACCTTTAACGGCGCAGCGGTCGAGCAGGCCGCTTTCTACGAAGACGAGAAGAGATGGGGCACCTCGTATCCCTACGGCATGACCGTCTACAACGTCACCGACGCCTTCAGCCCTGAGGGCAACACCGCCGTCCTCGCAAACACCTTCCCCGGCGGCGGGAACGTCTCGGTCCGCGGGATGCTCCTCGCGGTCGTCTATGACGACGGCGTCACCGCCCCGCATACGGTGCTGATGAACGAGGGCTTCGACCTCCTCTACGGCGGCGCAAGCCAGAGCACCACCCCCAAAGAGGCGACGGCGTATGCGCCGTTCACCCTCGACCCCGCGAACGCCACAGGCGCCCGCCTGGTCACCGTCGCCCCCGGCGCCGGGCCGAACGAGGGCGAGCTGATCTTCAACGGCGAGACCTGGACGAACGTCTGGAACTACACGGGAACGAGCCAGATCGGCGTCGACGAGCGCAATGTGACCTCGCTCCTCGCCGGCGAGAACGTCGCGGCGTTCCAGAGCAGCGCCGACTACATGGAGGCTGCCGCAGCCTTCCTGATAGTCGAGTATGCCCCCGAACCCGGCAGCATCCTCGTCACCTCGACGCCGACCGGCGCCGCGGTCTGGCTCGACGGTGAGGAGACCGGGGAAGTCACCGACTGCACCCTCACGAACGTCCCGGCCGGCGACCATGTCGTCACCGTGAAACTCGACGGCTACGCCGACGCCTCGATGCCGGTCACGGTCGCCACCGGCGAGACCGCAGAGGTCGACCTCGAACTGACCACCCTGACCGGGAGCCTCACCGTGACCTCGACGCCCGAGGGCGCTGCGATCCTCATCGACGGCGCTGATACCGGCGAAGTCACCAACGCAACCCTCGACGGGATCGCCGTCGGCACCCACACCGTCACCCTGAAGAAGGACGGCTACGCCGACACCACGGCTGATGTCACCGTCGCGTATAACGAGACCGCAGCCCTCCACCTCGACCTCGTCGAGGCCCGCGGCAGCATCGCCGTCGCCTCGACGCCCACGGGTGCGGCAATCTGGCTCGACGGCATCGACACCGGCATGACGACCAACGCCATCCTGGAGAACGTCGCGGCCGGCGAGCACACCGTCACCGTGAAGAAGGCCGGCTACGCCGACGCCTCGGCAACCGTGGCGGTCGCCGATGACGAAATCGCCACGGTCTCGTTCACCCTTACCGCACCGGCCGGGAGCATCGTCGTCACCTCGGCGCCCGACGGCGCCCGGATCGTCCTCGACGGCGCGGAGACCGGGGAAACCACCAACGCCACGCTGACGAACGTCCCGGTCGGCACCCACACCGTCCGGGTGAGCCTTGACGGCTATCTCGACGCAGAGGAGACTGTGACCGTCGCCGCGGGAGCGACCGCTTCGGTCCACTTCGACCTCGACGCGTCGGCGATCACCCTCCAGCCAGGCTGGAACTTCGTCTCGACCCCGAAACAACTCGCCGACGGCCAGGACACCATCGCAATCTTCGACGGTGTGGACACCGCCGACCGCTCGGTGCTGTATTACAACGGGACCAACCAGTGGGAGGCGCTGAGTCGAGAGGAGGCGTTCCGGCCGCTGGACGGGATCTGGATCTACGCGAATACGTCGTACACGATCCCGCTCGTATTCGCCGCCGGGTCGATCTCCACACCACCCACGAAAGACCTCGATGAAGGCTGGAACGCGATCGGGTTCACCGATACCGTCCCCGAACCGGCGGTCACTACGCTCCGGTCGGTCGAGACGACCTGGGCGACCCTCTTCGGCTGGAAGACGAACGAACAGGCCTACGACGTCTCGATCATCCGCGGCGCCACCGGCCGCCACGGCGAGACGCGGGAGTTATTCCCGACGCAGGGCTACTGGCTCTACATGAACGACGCGGACACACTCGCCGCAATCGGGGCGTGATGATGAAACTCCAGTATGGAATGACCCTGGTCCTCCTCCTGGGCCTCGCGATCGGGGTCGCGGCAGCGGCGGAGACGTCCCCTCCCTCTTTCCCCCAGGAGTTCTACGGAACCGTGACGATCGACGGCGCCCCGGCGCCCGCCGGGACCACTATCACTGCCACGATCGGGGAGACGACATACGGTTCGATCGTGACGACGAAAGCCGGGGAGTACGGCAGTTCCAGTCGGCATGAGGGAGGTCGCCTGGTGGTCAGTGCGACCGACGGCCATGCCGGGGAGACGATCACCTTCCTGGTCAACGGGCGGGCGGCGCGGGAGACGGCACCCTTCACACCGGACAGCACTACCTGCCTGGACCTCTCCGTTGCCGGGGGGAGCACGCCCACGCCCGGCAACGGCGGTAACGGCGGCGGCGGTGGAGGGTCGCAGGGGTCAACATCGACCCCCGCCCCGACCCAGTCCGCACCGGTGACGTCCGTCGGGCAGGCATCCCTCCCCCTCTCGGAGACCGGCGAAGTCAGCGCACCGGTGACGGTCAGGACCGGCGACGGTGCCGGCTCGCTGACTGTCGGCGAGGGGACGCGTGCCCGCGACAAAGACGGAAACCCGCTCGGCGAAGTGACCATAGCGCGCGCCGACGCCGCCGGGCTGCCACCGGCCCCCGGGGGGACGACAATCGGGTTTGCCCTCACCTGCGGACCGGCCGGCGCCACCTTCGACCCGCCGGCCACCCTCACCTACACACTCTCTGAGGAAGAGTGGGGGAGGAACGGCGACCCCGCCACCCTGCGGGTGATGTGGTACAACCCCGGGACCGGCGCTTGGCAGGAGGTCCCCGCAACCGTGGACCCGGCAACCCGGACCGTGACGGCGCGGGTCTCGCACTTCAGCCTATTCGCCCTGACGTGGGCCGACGCACCCCCGGCGAAGGCGACCGCCGCACCGGCCGCCGCGACTCCCGGCGGTGAAACCCCGTCCGGACCCGGTTCGCAGCAGCCCAAAGACGGCGAAATTCCGTGGGTGCTCATCGCGGTCGGGGGCCTGGTCGCCGCCGGAAGTCTGGCGGCGGGATGGTACTTCCTCCGGAAGCGGTAACCCCGCACCCTCTTCTTCTTCGCCCCGGGAACGATCCCGGGGAATCTTTCAGGAACGTGGACCGAGGAGCCCCCCGGCTTAAGCCGAGGGAGGAATCGGCCTCACCATGTTCCCACACGCTTTCACGGCCCAACGAACGGTGGATGCTGCTCGCCACGATGGAGCGGTACAATGCAGCCTGCAACGCCGCCTCGCCGGTTGCCTTTTTCTGAGCGGCAGTTTTCCAGCATCGGTTTGCAGAAGCGGCTGTATCGCCAGATCAACAAGGCGCTCGCCCCCACCAACGGTGTCCGGGCCGGGTCCTGCGGCCCTTATTCGGTATCCCCTGACGGTGTGTCGAGTTCGGCAAGAATTGCCTGCACTCGTGGTTCGAGGGCCGTGACCTCGTTCTGGAGAATATTCCAGACGATCCTCCAGTCGACCTCAAAATAAGCATGAATCAACTTGTCCCGTGAACCGGCAATCAGCCGCCAGGGAATCTCCGGGTATTGTTCTTTCAGGGGTTCGGAGATGTTCTTCGTCGCTTCCCCGATGATCTCGATGGAGCGGACGATTGCACGTTGCCGCACCGGATCCGCAAGCAGCCTCTCATACGTCAGTTCCCTGCCGACTTCACGGAGAAATGCAATCTCGTCCGCGATGTGCCGAAGAAAGAGATCGTCACGCCTCACACCAGACGACCTCCTTCTCGATATACGATCGGAGATGTCGGCTGAGCCCCTGCTCGGTGACGAGGTCCACCCGGCGGCAAAAGAGGTCCTCAAGGTAGAACGCGAGTTCCATGAAGTTCCGGAACGTCGTCTGTCCGGGTGCAAACTCGACCAGCACATCCACATCGCTCTCGGGCCGGTCTTCGCCGCGGGCGGTCGATCCGAAGAGGCCGATCTTCGCCACGCCGAACCGCTCCCGGAGCAGCGGGAGTGCTTCTTCCAGCCTGTCAACGAAGATGCTCTTCTTCTCCCGGCGGACCTGAGCTTCCATACGGGTTCTGCTCCCTCCTGATCGTACCTGGGAGCGAGGAGATGATGAAGATTGCCCTACGGGGGCAGGAGATGAGTATCGGGACTTCTTTCTTGATTTGATCGTCTGACGCACGCTGTTCTTGCATTGTCAGCGGAGAGCTCGTTCCAGTGGGTAACATATAGTTCTTCACCCGGCAGTACAGATGGGGTTCAACAAATCCGTATAATGAAGTACTGAGACCGATTCCGGGAAAGCCTCCGAACGGCCCGGAGGCTTCCCCCGGCACCCCCCGGGCATGGTAACCCCGCACCCCCTCATAACACAACCATCACCAGCGCAACCGTGACCACCTTCGCGGCCATGCTTGCCGCGTACGTGACCAGCGCAATTTTGACGCCGAGCCGGCCGAAGAGCGAGAGGTAGAGCGGCACAGAGTACTTGACGTAGATCATGGTGATGACCACCATGCTTCCGAGGACGAGCGTGACGAGCGCCGTCTCGAGCGTGAGGATACCCCCATCTAGCAGGGATGCAACGATCGCGTAGCCCGCCGAAAAATGGACGAACTGGGCTACGAGCGCCGCAGCGCTCTCGCCGGGGAGACCGATGGCCCGGAGGAGGGGGTCGAACGCGGCGGCGACGCCATCCATAACGCCCGTCGCGGTGAGGAGAGAAAAAACGAGCAGCGCGGCCAGGGTGACGGGCACGACCCGCCGGAGCGTCGGGACCGCCCTCCTGCACCCGGCAAGGACGACCTCCCGGGTGAGCGCAAGAGCGGCCGTGGGTGCGGGAGGGACCGGGGCCGGCGCGCGCCCGGGGGCGGCGAGGAACCGGCGACTGTAGAGGAGGGCAAAAAGTGCCTGCATGCCGCTCGATAAGAGATTCAGCCCGGTGTAGATCCCCCCGACAACGGGGCCGAGGAGGATCAGGGCTGCTGGGAGCTGGACGCGGAAGAGCGACTCCCCGAGCACCACCGGGAAGGAGCCCATGATGAGCACCGGGATCACCTCCCGCTCCGTCACCTTCCCGTCGCGGTAGTACTCGGCAAGCATCGACTTTCCCGCCGTGGCGTTGACCCCCATCGCGACGACAGAAAGGACACACGCATCGGAGAGGCCGGAAACCCTGCAGAACGGCCCGGTGAACGACGAAAGCCGGGCAAAGATCCCGGTCTCGGCAAGGATGTTCGCAAGGACGATCCCGACCGTGACCAGCAGGACGGCGTTCACCGCAGAGGTGATCACCAGCATGGCAAATCCTGCCTTCCCCTATCCCTGCCATTCATTCCCAATACTCCCGGATGCACCAAAGGTAATACGATATATTATAAAATAAATCATAAGTATTACCATCTGTGACTGTCGATACGCATCACGGGCGCGACGGACAGAGCACCACAACGTGCCCAAGGAACATGTCTTCCCCCGAAAACAGCCGGGGTCGCTCTCCTGACCCCGTGACCGGTTCGGGTCATCGTCCCACCACCGTTGAGGGAGCCTCTGAGAAGTCGGGGTCGCATGCCCGGCCGAAATTACCGGAATGCCACGAATTTCACGTAGGATGGTGTACGCATATTTATACATCAGAAATGCAAACACTGAACTCGATCAGTTTTTTGGGGCGGCCACGGTACCTGGCCCCTCATGGCAATAACCTGCCGGATTGTGGAAGATGCCTGATATGAACCTGAAGGGCTGGATAGAACGTGACGGAGTGCGCCTCACCCCCGCCGATGTAGAGCAGATGCTCGAAGCGGGACCCAACGCGCTCAATGGGTGCGGCGGCGAGTTCCTGCTCGACTGGGACGACTGCATCGCCCGCGACGCGCTGGGGATCATGCCCGGACCAATCCCGCCGGGAACCGTCTTCTGCGGCGAGCGGGAGGTGGCCCGGATAGACCCCGATCCGGCGCCCTGCAGCCTTGAGGAGGCGATCGTCACCGCGGTAGCTCTCCGGAGCGATGAGGGGGTGACGGCGTTCTCCGGCGGCGTGGACTCGGCCCTCATCGCCCACCTCGCCCACCTTCCCTGCGTGACCGTGGGGCTCGAAGGGTCGCACGACGCCAGATGGGCCGCCGCGGCCGCCCGGATGATGGGGCTTGATCTTGCGATCGTCTCCCCGACAGAGGACGAGGTCGCGGAGGCCCTGGCCCGGGTGGTCCGGGTCATCCCC
>DALN01000013.1:0-197 GCA_002499455.1 Methanoculleus sp. UBA77
AACGCGACGTTGACGTTGTTTGCGAGCCGCTCGGTCGGGTGGCCGTTCAGACGGGTATCCGGGATCGTCTCGAGGATCCCCCGGATCAGCCGATCCCGCATCGCGGCGAGCCGGGGGGCTTTCTGCGGCATCTCGCCGACCGCAAGCTCGATCGCGCGCCCCATCCCCACGATCCCGGGGACGTTCTCGGTCCCGGC
>DALN01000013.1:295-1451 GCA_002499455.1 Methanoculleus sp. UBA77
GCCCCGATCGCCTGGACGGCGTCGGTGTGGAACGGGATGCCGTGGTCGTGCGCGATCTCCGCGATGGCACGGACCGGCTGGATCGTCCCGATCTCGTTGTTCGCGGCCATCACCGAGACGAGGATGGTCTGATCCGTGATCGCCTCCTCGACCGCCGCCGGGTCCACCCGGCCGAACTCGTCGACAGGGAGGTAGGTGACCCGATAGCCCTGCTTCTCGAGGCTCTCGCAGGTGTGGAGGACGGCGTGGTGCTCGATCGAGGAGGTGATGATATGGTCGCCCTTCTTCCTGTTCGCGGCCGCCACCCCCTTGATCGCCCAGTTGTCGGCCTCCGTCCCGCCCGAGGTGAAGTAGATCTCCGCGGGGCTTGCGCCGATCGCCGCCGCCACCCGCTCCCGCGCCTCCTCGACCGCCTCCTTTGCCTCGCGGGCGAGGGCATAGAGCGAGGAGGGGTTCCCGAACCGCTCCGAGAAGTAGGGGAGCATCACCTCGGCGACCTCCGGCCGCACCGGCGTCGTCGCCGCATGGTCCATATAGACCGATCGTTTCCGCTCCATCCCGGTCACTTCGCCGCCATAGGCTGGAACCCGCGCATCGTCTCCGCCATCTCCCGGAGACGCCGGTCCACCAGGTAGTTCACCGTCCCCTCCTCGTAGGTGCCGTCCTCCCGGCGCTTGCCCGCCGGGACGCCCGTGAGGATCTCGATCCCCTCGTCGATCGTCCGCACCGGGTAGATCCGGAACTTCCCGGCCTTCGCGGCCTCGACGATCTCCTCTTTTAGCATCAGGTTCTGGACGTTGCTCGCCGGGATCAGCGCCCCCTGGTTCCCGTTGAGCCCTTTGGCCTTGCAGACCTCGAAGAACCCCTCCAGTTTCTCGTTCACGCCGCCGATCGCCTGGACCTCGCCCTTCTGGTTCACCGAGCCCGTGACGGCGAGGTACTGTTTCAAGGGAAGGCCCGAGAGCGCCGAGAGGAGGGCGTAGAGCTCGGTGCTCGACGCGGAGTCGCCCTCGATCCCCTCGTAGCTCTGCTCGAAGACGAGCCGGGCCGAGAGGGAGAGGGGCTTATCGCGCGCGTAGTTGTTGTTGAGGTAGCCGCTCACGATCAGGACGCCTTTCGTGTGGATCGGCCCGCCGAGCGCGGCCTCCCGCTCGAT
>DALN01000013.1:1547-9148 GCA_002499455.1 Methanoculleus sp. UBA77
CTGGATCAGGTTCGAGCGGTAGACCTTCTCCTCGATCGCCTTCATGATATGCCGCCTCCCGATCTCCTCAGCGCCCTCGCTCGCCGCGTAGAAGTTCGCCTCCCGGATCAGGTCGGCGACGGCGGAGAACCGGGTCGAGAGTTTGTGCTTGTCCTCGGCGAGGCGGGAACCGTACTCGATCACGCGGGCGATCGCCTCCCGGTCCAGGTGCCGGAGGTTCTCCTCGCGGACGAGGTTGCACATGAAGTCGGCATACTTTCCGGCGTTCTCATCGTTTCGGTCCATCACGACGTCGAAGTCGGCCTTGACCTTGAAGAGCTCCTTGAAGTCGGGGTCCATCTGATAGAGGGCCTGGTAGATCATCGGGGTCCCGACGAGGGCCACCTTGATATCGAGGGGGATGGGCTCGGGCTTGATCGTCTTTGCCGTGATGAACCCCATCCGCTCCCCCGGCTCCTCGATGACGGCCTCCCCGGTCTTCAAGGCCGTCTTGAGCCCGTCCCAGGAGAGGGGAGCCCGCAGGAGGTCTTCGACGTTCATGACGAGGTAGCCGCCGTTGGCCCGGTGAAGCGAGCCCGGCCGGATCATCGTGAAGTCGGTCGTGAAGATCCCGAACTGGACCTCCTTCTCGATCTTGCCGAGGAGGTTCTGGAACGTTGGGTTCTGCTCGAAGACCACCGGCGCGCCTTCGGCCCCGGCGTTGTCGACGACAACGTTCACCTCGTACTTCCGAAACGGCATCTCCCGGATGAAGGCCTGGAACTGCGGCGGGGCGCCCGGCTGTTCGGGGACGCCGAGGAAGGCCTGGAGGTTCTCGAGGATGTCGTTCTGGACGGCGTCGATGTATTCGGGCACCTCCGCGGTGTCGGCGTACTTCTCCTTGAGCTCGGCGACGAGGTTGCCGATCGCGTAGAGGGCGATGTCGCGGTTCAGCTGTGTGACCGCCTCGGCCCCCTGCCGCTCGATCTCCTGCACCTGCCGGAGGGTGCTCCGGAGTTCGGCGTTCAGGGCCTCCCGCCGGCGCTGGACCTCCGCCCGCAGTTCGTCGGGGAGGTTGATGAACTCCTCCTCGGGGACCGGCTGGCCGTTGATGACCGGGATGGTCAGAAGCCCGATTGGGCTCATCTGGATGATGAACCCCGCTTCCTGGGCTTTCTGGTTGATCCGGGCGATGAGGTCGGTCCTGTTTCCCTGGAGCGACTGGAGGGTCTCGTCCCGGCGTTTGGCGTACTCCTCGCTCTGGAACGCCCGGGGGAGCGCCTGGCGGGCTTCGTCGATGAACCGCTTCATATCCTCCTTGAACTGTGCCCCTCTTCCTGCCGGGAGGGCGATGGCGTTGGGCTCGTACTGGTTCTGGAAGTTGTGGACGTAGGCCCAGTCGCTTGCCCGGGGCTTCTGCTTCGCAAGCTCGTCGAGGAAACTCCGGACGGCACGCATCCGTCCGGTGCCCTGGGCCCCTGCGGTGTAGACGTTGAATCCGGGTTCCCGGATCTCGAGGCCGAACCGGAGCGCCCGCAGGGCCCGCTCCTGGCCGATGATCTCCTCCAGCGGCCGCATATCTCCGGTGCTGGCACATTCCACCTTCCCCGGCTCATAAACATGCCGGTACTCTTCGATATCCAGAGGCTGAACCATCACTCTCACCAAGTTTCTGCAAACTTATACGGGAGGATGTCGCGTGCCTTAAAAAAGGTTCCCCGGCTCGCGCCCCCCGCCTTCCAACCGGTACAATGGATGGTTCTAACGTAATTTCGCGTCTACGTGCGGCTCCTGTTGCACTGGCCAATATCATGGGACGGGTGATCTCCGTGGGGATTGCAGTCGCACGGGACGGAGACCGGGTGCCCGGCGCGAGGGCCCAATCGGACCGGAGCGGGAGAAACCCGAAGGATTTCGACGTTTCGAGTACTGCGAGAGTTATGATATCTCTGATATCGAGAGGTCGATCATCCATCGGCAGGCAACTTCCCGGACCCGCTCGCCGGCGAAGACGCTTCGCGCGCTCCGGGACAACCTTTTCCCTTGAACTCGGGCTCTCCTGAGTCCGCCGCCCCTTTTTTACCCACTCCGCTATCGGTCGAACGCTATGGGATTATCGTGACCGTCCCGTCTTCGGGCGGAACGCTCTGTGAAAAAAAGAGTTAATTATTGTTTTAGAACCGGGGTTTTCTGTGCTTGGGGAGGCAGTCCTGGCAATAGACGGGTCTGCCTTCGGTCGGCTTGAACGGGACTTCGCACTCTTTACCGCAGTCGGAACAAATGGTCTTGGTCATTTCACGGGGGCCGCCGAAGTTCCTCGGACCGCCGAAATTTCTGTTGCCTCTGTTATAATCCATTGGATTGCTCATGCAGATATTAACACTGCCTGTAAGGATACGGGTGTATAGTATATAATGTACGGTGTTGGCCGGAAGTTTTCCGGACTGCCGGGAGGTGGGCCGCTCCACTTCGTGGAGTACCCGGCAGAATTCCGGGCTCTTTAGCCCCTCCGTTCAGGCATACACGACCTCTTCGTCGACGGCGTGCATGAGCCGCGGCCGCCGGGCAATCCCGCCTTTCAACACGAGATCTACAGGGAGACCGAGGATCCGCTCCAGATCCTCTTTGAGGTCTACGACGTCCCAGCCGAGCGGTTCGTCGAGCTCGACCAGGATGTCGAGGTCGCTCCCCGTGCCCTGCTCGTTCCGAACGTAGGAGCCGAAGACCCCGATCGCCCGGACGCGATACCGTTCCCGAAGGTACGGCTTCGCTCTTTTGAGCGCGTCGATGATCGATCGCACGGTCCAGTGCGGTGGTATGTCCTCCGGCCTCTGCGGCATTGTTATAACCTTCTTTGAGAGGTAATAGGGCTAAGGTGGCGTTAAATCTTTGCTCCGCCGAGGTGCCCCCAAGGTTTATAGATCTGCAGGCGTCTCTCCCGTCCGGTGAATGATGATGAACGTATCTCGTCTGAAGTACCGGGTCGAGGTCCTCGGCGACCGCGGCGACATCGAGCGCTACGGCCCGTTCAACGAGCAGAAGGCGCGGGAGTTCTTCGAGGTCGAGGAGAGCCTCGGCGGGACCGCCCGGATCGTGCGGCTTGAAGAGGAGGGGTTCCGGGAGACGTGGCGGACCGTCACTGAGTGCGGTGACTGGGACGGCGGGCCGGGAGCGGAGGCGCCGCTGCCGCAGTGAGCGGCTCACTGCCGCGGCCGGAGCCCCGCGGCCGCAAAGACCGCGTCCTGCCCCACCCGCTCCATCACCTCGCCGAGCCGCTCGCCCGGCAGCGCGATCTCCCGGAAGCAGTCGAGCAGCCGCCCGACGATGACCGGGACCTCGTCCTCGGCGACCAGCCCGTCGGCCTCAATCCCGACCTGGAGGGTCCGGCCCGCCCTCCCGCCGAGGAAGAACCGCACCCCCTCCGCCGCGACGCTGATCGCCTCCATGGGACAGACAGTGATGCAGTCGCCGCAGCCGACGCAATCCTCTCCGGCATGGACGGCCTCGCCGTCGACGACCCGGACCGCGCCCTCCCGGCAGACCGCCTCGCACGCCCCGCAGCCGTTGCACTCGCCGGCGCCGTAGGCCGGGAGCCGGCAGCCCATCAGCCCGATATCGTTAGACTGGACTCTCGCGCAGTTGTTCACGCATCCCGTGACGGCGATCTTGAGCTTCCGGGGGAGGTCGCACCCGCCGTAGCGCTCCTCGATCGCCCGGGCGAGCCCCTGCGTGTCGCAGCACCCGTGCCGGCAGACCGTGCCCTTGCAGGCGACGACGGACCGGAGCGCAGCGCCGGTGCTCCCCGGCTCGATCCCGGCCTCACGGAGCCTCTCTGCGACCGTATCGGCGTCCCGCCGGTCGATGCCGGGGATCTCGATGTTGAGCCGGGTGGTCAGCCCGACCGTGCCGTTCCCGAACTCATCGGCGATACGGGCGACCGCCGCCATCTGCGCCGCGGTCATCACGCCGGCGAGGATCTTTCCCCGCACGGCGACCTGCCCCCTCTCCCGGAGGCGGATGACTCCGGGCTTCCCGGTCTTCTTTCTCTCGGTCATATCCAGGTCATGGGTATGATCGGGATCGTGGTTATACCATGCCTGTCGGGGTGAGCGCAAACCGCATATATCCCCGCCCCCGATACCTTGCCGTGGACCTTCTGCTGCAGGCATACGACGTTCTTCTCTGGGCCGGCCTCCTCAAAGGCCTTCAGCTCGCCCTCTGGCCCCGCCTCCGCCCGGCTCTCGGGGGCCTCGCCTACCCTGCGGCATACCCGGCCTCCCTCCTCCTCTTCGCCCTCGCGACCTGGTACTGCGGCCTCCTCCGCGTCCCGGTCGCCTTTGCGCTCCTGGTCTTCGTCGGCCTCGGCCTCTACGGCATCCGGCGGGGCGACTACCGCCTCCGCGAGCTCCGGGATCTCCTCTCCTGGGACGCGGTCTTTCTCGTCGGGTTCCTCTTCGCCCTCTCCGTCCGGTTCATAAACCCGCCCATCGGCTACTTCAGCGAGCAGTACATGAACCACGCCTTCCTCGCGAGCGTCATCCGCGACCCCGTCGTGCCGCCGCTCGACCCCTGGTTCGCGGGCGGCCGCCTCACCGTCTACTACTACCTCGGCCACTGGCTGATGGGCTCTCTCGCGATCGTCACCGGCATCCCCCCGGAGGTGGCCTTCAACCTGGTGCCGGCGACCGTCTACGGCACCTCGTTCGTGACCCTCTACGCCCTCGGCAGCCTCTTCCTCCGGCGCTGGCGGTGGCTCCCTCTCGCGGTCCTCCTCCTCGTCCCGCCCTCGGTTCCCTGGTTCCTCGCCGCGGGCGGGGACCTCTACTCGGCGTTCCAGGATACCAACTGGATCGTCCACGGCGCCCGGGTCGAGTTCCCGGTCTTCTCCCTCTTCCTCGGCAACGTCCACGCCTTCGAGATGGCCGTCTTCAACCAGGTCTTCCTCATCCTCCTCCTCGGCGTCGCGTGGTCGCGGTGGGGCGGGCTCGATGCCCGCGGCCGTGCGGGCCTCGCCCTCCTCATCGCCCTCTCCATCGGCTCGATGCCGCTCCTCTCCTCCTGGGACGCCCTCGTCTACGGTCCTGCCGTCGCGGTCTTCCTCCTCGTCCTGTGGATCCGCGAGCGCGACCGCTCGACCCTCGCCGCCGCCGTCGCGGTCCCGCTGCTCGCCTTCGCGATCTACCTCCCCTACTATCCCGCCCTCGAACCCGCGGGCATCGGCGGGATCGGGACGGGGTTCCCGCCCACCGACCCGCTCGCCTTCCTCGCGGTCTGGGGCGGGTTTCTCGGGATCGTCTATCTTGCCATCGCCCGGGAGATCCGGCGGTCGCCCCTCCTCCTCGCCGCCGCCGTCCCGCCCCTCGCCGCCGGCTACGCTGCGCTCGGCGTCGTCGCCGTCCTGCTCGCCGCCCTCCTCCTCCGCCGGGAGCGCTCGTTTGCGGACCTGCTCTCGCTCGCCGGGCTCGCGGTGCTCGCTCTCTGCGAGGTCTTCTATCTCAAAGAGATGCTCGGCGGGGATTACAGCCGGTTCAACACCATCTTCAAGTTCTACTTCGACGCCTGGATCCTCCTCGGCACCGGCTCCCTTCTTGCCGCCGGGGGGTGGCTCGCCGCCCGGCGAGCGGTCCTCCCGGCGAACCGGTGGGTTGCCGTCGTTGCGGCCGCCGCGCTCATCGCCGCCCCGGCGGCCCTCGACGTCGATATCGGCCGGGGCCTGCTCGGGATCGACTACCCACCGGCGGGCTACGGCACCCTCGACGGGCTCGCTTATTTCGAGGCCACCCGCCCGGGGGAGGCCGCGGCGATCGAGTTCCTCCGGACGCTCGATGGCGACCACAGGATCGTCGAGGCGGAGAACGGGGACTACGGCTACTACTCGAGGGTCTCGTCGTTCACCGGCATCCCCTCGGTCCTCGGCCAGATCAGCCACGAGCTGACCTGGCGGGGGAACGGGGCGTGGTATACCGAGCGGCCTGCCGATATCCGGGCGATCTACGAAGATCCGGAGCAGACCCTCGCGCTGATGCAGAAGTACAACGCGACCCTCCTCTACGTCGGTGAGCCAGAGCACGCTCGTTACTCGGTCCGGCTCCCGGACCGCGGGCTCCGGCTCATCTACGATGAGGGCGGGGTCCGGGTTTACGAGCGGACCGGGTAACCTTTATGCTTCCTGCCCGACAGGGTGGGCGCATGATGCGAGCAACTGCAGTCATGGGGGTGGGGGCATGACCCCGGAGGCGGCCCGCGCCGTCAGGAGCGTGACCGTGGCGGTCATGGCCGAGGGGTATTCCTTCAGCACGGAGACGATCACGGTCCCGGCAGGTTCGGAGGTGACGATCGAGTTCGATAACCGGGACGACGGGGTCCCGCACAACGTCGCGGTCTACACCGACTCCTCGGCCGCTGAGGCGATCTTCGTCGGCNNAACTACTTCTTCCGGTGCGACATCCACCCCTCGATGCACGGCGCGTTCATCGTGACGTAGGTAAACCTTCAGGTAGCAGGGGCCCCAACCCTTTTTCCATACATGCCCGACGACAGCGCCGATCCTGCTACGGAGGTTCTCGACCGCCTCACCCGGATCCTGAACAAAGCGGCGGCGATCGAGCGCCGGCCGGTCGATATCGGGCACGGAGTCCTGCTCTACCCCTCCGAGGTGCATCTCATCGATGCCGCCGGCCGCCTACCCGGAGGAGAAGGTGCCCTACGCCTTCTTCGACCTGATCCTCGGGATCGCCCGGACCCACCCGGCCGTCACGGTGCGGGACGCTGACGGTGGGATCGCCGGGTTCGGGATGCTCCGCCCGCACAACCCGATGCCGGCGTTCGCCCGGACCGCGGAGATCACCTGCTTCCTGCGGCCCGACCTGACCGGGAGGGGCATCGGGCCGGAGGTGCTCGGTTACCTCGAGGCCGGAGCGAGGGAGCGAGGGATCGCCTGCATCCTCGCGAGCATCTCCTCGCTCAATGAGGGGAGCATCCGGTTCCACCGGCGCCACGGGTTTGTCGAGTGCGGAAGGTTCCGGAACGTCGGGTCCAAGCGCGGGGTCCTCTTCGACGTCGTCTGGATGCAGAAGGAACTCTAGTGGACCATTTTTTGTTGGTCCTGGTGTGTGGGGGTTTGCCCTCTCACGCAGGCCGGTCGCACCCTTCGGCCCGTCGCACTTAGCACCAAGCGGTGCTCAAACTCGCTTCGCTCACACTTCACACCTGGCGGTGCTCAAACTCCGTTCCTGACGGAACGTCGTCCTTCGCGGCTTCGCGGTTTCGCGTGAGCTGACTGTTTATGGGCGACAATACGGCCTCACGCGAAGCCGCGGAGGACGCGAAGTCTGGTGTATGGGCACTGTTAAGCATCTTCACACCCCTTGGACGCATGAGTTCCGGCTCTCCGAGCCATCGCAAGTCGCCCTCCGGTGCTCCAACTCCGCTCCGTAAAAGCATCGTCCTCGGAGCCTGATGGCTTCTCATGCTCGCTTACGCTCGCACTTCGCACCTGACAGTGCTCGAAGGACTTCGCTCTTCTGATGCTTCGGATGCAATGGTCCGCTAGAGGAGGACCGCCGCGATGATCGCCGCGGCCTCGACGAGGAGCGATGCGTGCATGAGCGGGAGCGCCCGCA
>DALN01000070.1:0-10426 GCA_002499455.1 Methanoculleus sp. UBA77
CCGAAGATCTCCCGGAACTCGTAGATGTCGCGGGCGATCACCGGGAGGCCTGCCGAGAGCGCCTCCACGATCACGAGGCCGAAGGTCTCCGCGTGCGAGGGCATGAAGAAGACGTCCGCCCCGCTGTAGGCCCGGGAGATGTCGTCGATGACCCCCGTGAAGATGACGTTCGGGTGGGCGTGGGCCTTGAGCATCTGGATCTTCGCGTAGTCCTTCGAGAGCGTGCCGTAGGGGAACCCGCCCACCCAGACCCAGGTCATATCGGGGTGCTGGTCGGCAAGCGCCAGGAAGTCGTAGATCCCCTTCCGGGGGGTCTGCTGCCCGACGGAGAGGACCACCCGCCGGTCGGGCTCGATCCCGAACTCCTCGCGGAACTCCTTGCGCTTCTTCTTGTCCCGCCTGAAGTACTCCCGGTCGATCCCGTTCGGGATGAGGGTCATCGGGACGTCGGGGACGAGCTGCACGGTCTCCCGGTGGCAGGGCTCCGATATCGTGATGATGTGGTCGAACTGCCGGTAGATCTTCGGGTAGATCCGGTTGATCCTCTTCGAGAACGCGACGTTCCCCTCGTTCAGCCGCGGGGTCGAGTGGGCCGTCAGGACCTTCACCCCTTCGGTGAACTTCAGGTGGTAGAGTGCCCAGGGGCCGAAGGTGTGGTAGTGGGTCAGGTCGAAGTCGCCGTAGTAGGAGTTGCGGGCGACCTCCATGCCGGGGAGGCGGCCGAGATGGTTGTAGAGGGTCCGTGCGGCCGTTGCGCACCCGATGTAGCGCAGGAAGCGGAAGTCCTCGACGAAGATGTTGACCTTCATCGGCTCGCCCTCACGAAGTCGAGCGCGCTCCGTATGCAGCCGTCCATGTTCAGGTACTCGAACTGCGAGAACCGGCCGACGAGGTCGATATTCCGCTCCCGGCAGAACTCCCTGACGATCTCGATGTTTTCCAGGTACTCCGTGTCGTAGACGACGTAGGCGAACTGCTCCCGGGCGGCGCCGGTATAGACGACCGAATCCCGCGAGGGGATGATCCCGGCCGCGACGAGAGAACCGACCGTATGCTCGATGACCTCGTCGTCTGTCATCCGCGAGACCGCGTCGCCGTCGTTGTAGGTGATCTCGGCGAGGATCGAGGCGTGGCCGGGAGGAGCGACTGCCGTGCTGTAGTTTGAGGGGAAGGATATCCTGTTGAAGAGGCCGGTCGCCGGGTCGGGGACGTAGAGCCAGGAGATATCCGGGACCTCCCCTTTGAGGCCGATGAAGACCGAGCAGAGCGAGTTGTAGCGGAGGGCGTCGCAGGCCGCCTGCACCCGGGCCGGGACATCAGCAAGGCAGGGGAGGAGGTTCTGGAGGGGGATCGTCGATATCAGCCGGTCGGCGTGGACGGTCTCCTCCCCGTCGCTGACGGCAAACCCGCCCCTCTCCTCGCGGACGGAGGTGACCGCAAAGCCGGTCCGGACGGCGGGGAGGACCGGTTCTGCGATCGCCCGGACCAGGGCCTCGATCCCGCCCTCCACCGGGTAGGAGAAGACCGCCTGGTGGGTGTAGCCCTCGGTCTCGATACCGACGGCCGACCGGATGATATCCTCGACCGGCGGCCGGGGAATTCTCCCTTCCACCCAGTGGTGCGACATCCGCTCCGGCGGATAGTTCCAGATCTTCTCGTTGTAGGGGAGCATGTAGCACTCGGCGATCCCCCGGCCGAAGGTGTAGACGATCCATTCGGCGAAGTTCTGCGCCGGGGGGACCTCGCCCTTCTCGACGGCGATCAGGTTCTTGACGAACTCGTTGAGGCAGAAGAAGCGGTCTTCGTCGGGGAGTTGATAGAGGCCGTTCTCGAAGGGGTATTTGACGTAGCGGCCCTTATAGAGGATCTTCGTGTTCCGCTTCCGCCGGTCGGCGTTTTCGGCGAGGACCGAGAGCATGAAGGAGAGGACTTCCGTATCGCGGGAGAAGATGATGTGCGATCCCCCGACATCAAACGTGAAACCCAGTTCTCTCTTCGAGCGGCAGAGCCCCCCGATCGTCTCGTCGCGTTCGAGAACGGTCACGTCGTCGCCCTGCTCGTGGAGCAGGCGGGCCAGCGTGACCCCGGTGAGACCGCCACCCAGTACCGCCGATTTCACGCTCATAGTGTTTAATGCCGAAGCCATATATGGTTGACCATCCGTTTTGCCGGAGTTGTCCCCACTCTTGCGTGAAAATCCGGCGAGATCGGGACGGGAACGGGTGGGCGCCTACAATCGTTGCAGTTCGTTCGCGAACGCCCGCAGGTCCTCCGCGTAGAGTTCGGGCTCCTCCCAGGCCGCGAAGTGCCCGCCGCGGGACAGTTCGGTGAAACGGACGAGGTTCACCCTCCGTTCGGCCCACTCGCGGGGCAGCGGGGCGTCGCGGGGCGGGTGAGCGACGGCCGCAGGCACGGATGTGCGCCTCCAGGGGCCGGCGGCCGCGTGGGTGTCGAGGTAGTACCTGCGGACGGAGGAGGCGATCGTCTCCGTCACCCAGTAGATCGTGATGTTCGTGAGCAGGTCGTCGCGGCCGATGCGCGCTTCAACCTCCTCGCCGGTCGTGCCCGAGGCCATGAAACTCATGATCCAGGCCGCGAGGCCCGCGGGCGAGTCGGCGAGCCCGTAGGCGAGGCTCCGGGGTTTGGTCGACTGGATGATGTTGAAGGCGCCTTCGCTCATCCACCACCCCCGGATGTAGTCTGCGAACGCGACCTCGGGCTCCGTGAGGGTCGAGAAGTCCGTCGAGGGGTCCGGGTAACCGACGTCGGTCAGGTGGATGCCGATGAGCGCCTCAGTATGCCGTTCCGCGAGGGATTGGGCGATCAGCGTTCCCGCGTCGCCGCCGGCCGCGATGAACCTCTCGTAGCCGAGCTCCTCCATCAGCCCGGCGAAGATGTCGGCGGTCTCGGCGGTGGTCATGGCCTTCCGGTCGGAGAACCCGTGGCCGGGGATGGACGGGACGACCACGTCGAAGGAGCCGGCGAGCAGCGGGATGGCGCGGTGGTAGCGGTAGAACGAGTCGGGCCAGCCGTGGAGGAGGAGGAGCGGCACCGGGTCCGGCCCTCTCCCGCGCTCGTGGACGAAGTGGATGCCCGTCCCGCCGACCTCTGTCCTGAACTGGGCAAACCGGTTCAGCTCCGCTTCATGGGCCCGCCAGTCGTAGGAGTGCTCCCAGTAACGGGCGAGGTCTTTCATGTAGGAGAGGGCGGTGCCGTACTCCCACCCGGCACCGTCGTCGGGCCAGCGGGTCCTGGCGAGCCGCCGGCGCAGGTCCTCAAGGACTGCCTCCGGAACGGAGATGGTGAAGGATTCCATGCTCCGGGTGGACGGCCTGCCGTTGGTTATATTTTGCGTGGGGTTTGCATCCCCTGACCGGGCGGTTTCCCGGGGTCTTATCGCCGTCTTCTCCTCTCTTCGAGGACCCTGCTCGATTCTATCGACTTCTGGAGGGGCTGGACCATGTAATCGGGCATGTTCCTCACCACGTCCCGCCTGACGGCGGGGATGCTCATCGCAAGAGAGGTCACGCGGGTGGCGATCCTCCGTGAGTAATCCCGGGTCGGGAAGTCGTAGAGCCCGTGCTGCCGGTAATACCGGTCGTCTGCCTTGAAGATCGCCCGCATCCCACCCCAGATCTCGTCGCGGAAGATCTTGTGGCCGGCGACGGCGGGGAAGGTGACCGGTGCGATGTATCTTTGGTCCGCGAGCCTCACGGAGCGTTCGGCGAGAGCGTAGAGGGCGGCGGCGATATCCCCCGACTCGTCGGTCACGATCCCTGCAAGGTTGGCTCCTTCCATCTCCGCGAGACCGGTGAGGACCTCCCGGAGAGTCGCAAGATGGCCGAACGGCCCTTCCACCAGGTACGCCACCTGCTTTCCCTTGAATGCCGGCACGTGGCCGTTCGCGAAACTCCGGTCGAAGAACTGCTTCCAGGCGGCCGAGAAGAAGCGGTCGCGGATGGTCCCCGCCATGACCAGGATATCCGCGGGAACGACGTACTCCTTCCAGAACGCCGAGAACCCGTCGTCGTAGATGCAGGTGTTGTCGAAGGCGCACCGGCAGCACCCCTGGCAGGGGCCTTTCATCCCGGCGTCCCGGATATGGGCGACCTGGACGGGACCCGCGTAGCACGCCGCGAGGTGCCGGACCATCGCCTCCTGGCTGGAGCCGGGTTCGGCGTCGTGCAGGATGACCACCCGTCTCCCGCGGGTATCCACCGCGGCCGGCGGGGCCTTTAGAGCGCAGGGAGCAGAGGCTTCGGGCAGCGGGGGGAATGCCCTCTGGACCGGTCGCCGCTCTGCGATCGCCTCCAGGAAGTCGGAGAAGAAGAGGACGAGCTGCTCCTGGAAATCCTCGCTCTCGAGGTCCTGCATGTGGGCTGAGCAGAACCCGGTATAGCGCATGTTAAGGTCGTCGCAGACCCCGTGCAGGTAGGCATGGGCGGTGTGGTCGAAGTAGCGTATCGAGGTGGTGATGGCGGTGGCGTACTTCCCGGAAAAGACCTCCGCCGCGCTCCGCTCATCGATCAGTTCGATGAAGCGCTTCAACTGGGCCGGGACCAGCATGACGTAGACCGGGGTCGCCCAGAACACGCCGTCGCACTCCGCCACCGTGGAGAGCAGCCTGTTCCATGCCTCTTCCTGCCGCTCAAGATTCCGGATCTCCCGGCCTGCATGCACAACAGAGAAGGTATGCTCCGGAAATGCCTGCTCGAGGAACCGGACATACTGGAGGGTGACGCTCCTCTCCCCTTTGGGGCTCCCGGATATGACGCAGATCTGCATGGTTCCGCCCGTTCTCGCTTTATATACGGATCTGAAGCCGTCGGGGAGATATAACTTCCGGAGGGGGTTTCCGGCGGGCAGTGCGCTCTCACCGACGCTTCAGAACGCTCGCGGCCCATCCGGCGAGTGCGCCGGGGATGATCAGCATGCTGAGCGCAATGAACGTGAACTTGATCGGCGAGACCACGGCGGTGAATGCCGCAACGCCGTAGAGTTCCGCCGGGTAGGCAAGGAGCATCGCGATGACCCCGGCATTCTCGCAGTAGTCGGCGGCGCCGGTCACGAGCGGGACGAGGTTTAACCGCATCCAGGTGCTCTCCGCCGGCAGCCACCGTGCAAGAAGCCAGGTGATCGCAACCGCGTAAAAGAGCGTATACGCGAGCGGGAAGACGAGGTCGAGCGGCACGACGGAGGTCAGGTAGAACGCCCGGCCGGCATCACCGAGCGCCGCGAGCATCGCGTATGCCTGCTCGGGGGTGTAGGTGAACTCCATGTCGAGGATCCCCGCACCCCCCGTGATCGCCTCAAGCTGCGCAAGGCCGAACGGCCGGCCGTTGATCAGGGCCGCGAGGGCGGCAAAGGCGATGAACGATGCGAGCACCGCCCTCCCCGACGAGCGCTTCCGGATGGCGGACGAGATCGTATCGGCGATCACGGCCCCTTCCACGCGTACCTGACGGCGCCCTCCGGGCAGGTGTCGACGCATTCGCCGCAGAGGATGCACTCGGTGCTCTCCATCCGCCCCTCCCTGACCATGCCGTGGACGTCGAGGCCCATCGGGCAGGCCTTCGAGCATTTCTTGCAGTCGATGCAGCGGCCGGCGTCGTCCGCAAGGCGGAGCGCCGGCCAGCCGACGGCATTGCGGATCTTCCGGCCGGCGATCATCAGGGGGGCGATCGGGCAGAGGACACGGCAGAAACCGCGCCGGCCCAGAAAGTATGCGGCAGCAAAGATCGCGAGGAAGATGACCCCGACGATCACCAGGGTCTCGGGCGACGTGACTGAGACGCCGTTCACCGTGCCGTAGAAGGGATCGACCGTGCGGACTCCGCCGGCACCGATGAAGAGGTACGCGAGCAGCGAGAGCCAGAGGACCGTGACGCCGTACTTGACCCGGTCACGCCGGCCGTCCACCCTGTGCTTCATGACGGGCGAGCAGATCTCCTGCCATGCCCCCATCGGGCAGAGCCAGCCGCACCAGAGGCGGGAGACGCCGAGCGAGAGGACGGCGAGTGCGGCAAAGAGGAGCAGGCTGCCGGTGGCGACGCCTTCGGCCGCCCCCATCAGGATGACGATGGGCGAGACATAAAAGAGCGTGACCGGGATGAGGAGGAAGGAGACGACGAGGATCGCCTTCCGGATCGTCTGGCGCGAGAGTGTCGATGGTTGTGACGGGTTTTCTCTGTTCATGGTAACTTCCCTGTATCGGTATGATCTCTTCTCGGGGTTCCGGCGAACGGTTCTCCTGAATCGAGAACGTTACTTGAGCCGATAAAACGAACTGTTCTTCTCCGGTGGCGCCCTGCTTCAACGAATGGTCTTTCAGGACGGCTTACCGTCGGCGACGCCGGCAGCCAGGTGGTTCCCGAACACCCCGGCCGGAGCCTCCTCCCGGCCGATGAGCGCCTCCCCCCATGCCCGGTTCGCCCGCAGCGCACAGCCGCCCTCCGACTCCGTGAGGACCTCCGGGGTTTCGCGGAGCCGGTTGAGCAGTCTCGAACGGAGGGCTTCCCGGAGCGGCACGGCCGCAAGGTTCACGTCCGAGCAGGGTGCCGCGGGGCAGGGCTCGAGGTCGCCCGAGGGGCTGACGTGGACGAACCCCCGGCCCGCCGCGAGGCACCCNNGCTCGGACGCACCGAGGACCGCAATCACGTCGTCGAGTTCGACCTGTCGGGGCTGATGCCGGCCCGCCGCGAGGCACCCGCCGTAGGCGTCCTCGTCGCCGGGGAAGCCGATGAAGAGCGCCGGGAGCTGCCGGTTGTGGCTCGCGAGGACCGCCTGGAGTTCCACCCTCTGTCCGGGGGCGAGAACCAGGCCCTCCGTGCCGGGCGTCATCGGCACGTACTCGACGTAGGTGAAGACCCGCACACCGGCCCGGAGCATCTGCCGGATGAAGGCTTCGCCGGTCACGTCCGCAACGTTCTCGCGTGTCGTCGTCACGGAGCAGCCGAAGAAGATATTGCGGTCTCTCAAGCGGGCGGTTGCCGCGAGGAGCCGGTCGTAGACCCCGTCGCCCCGCCGCAGGTCGGTCTGCTCGCGGGACCCCTCGAAGCTGATGACCGGCACCACGTTCCGGCACCCCGCGAGCAGATCGGCGACCGCATCATCGATCAGGAGGCCGTTCGTGAAGACCGGGAAGAGGACGCGGGGATGGGCGCGGGCGAGGCAGAAGATCTCCTCCATCCGGACGAGCGGCTCGCCGCCGGCGAGGACGACGACGGAGACGCCGAGTGCTGCCGCGTCGTCGACGACCGATGCAAGGACCTCCGGTTCCATCTCGGCACGGTGGTTCCCGCCCCGCCCGTGCATGTAGCAGCCCGCGCACGCGAGGTTGCACCGCGAGGTGACGCTCACGATCATCACCGGCGGGACGAGGAGCCCTTCCTGTTCGTGCCGCCTCCGCACCGCTGCAGCCTTCTTCTGGTGGCGGAGGATGGCGGCGCCGGGGATGGCGAGGGCCGGGGCTGCTGCTATGATCCGGACGGCCTGAGTGAGGGTCTCGCTGATCGCGGTGTTGAAGGTCTCCCGGTACCGGCTCTTCCCGTCCACGGTCATCAGGGCTCCCGCTGCCGCTCCAGTTCGGCGATCTCGACCGAGGGGTTCCGGTAGCGCTGCCTTCCTTCGGTGCGGCTTCCCGCCTGGATCGCCTCTGCCGGGCAGAGGTGGATGCACCCGCAGCAGAGTTCGCAGCGGTGGTTCCAGACCGGCTTTCCGCCGACCATCTCGATGTTGCCTGCCGGGCAGACGGCGGCGCAGGTGCCGCACGACGTGCACGCTTCGCTGACCGTGAACTTGCGGTCGTTCCCGTGGACGTGGGAGCGGAACCAGGGATACGTGAGGGCCCTGACGATTCGCACAACCGGCGAGTTCGGGAGGCTCCCCCTCTCCCCCTCACCTATCCGGCCCGCGATCATATCGAGTTCCGCGTTTGCCGCCTCAAGCAGCCGGTCCCGCTTCTCTCCCGCTGGCGAGTCGTGCATCTGGATGTAGTTGCCCGGCATGCTGACCGCAAACCCCGCGTCAAGCCCTCTCCCGGCCTTATCTCTCAGGATGCCGTCGAGCTGCCGGAGGGCCGCGGCACCCCCGCCGCCCCCGTGCGTCACGACCGAGAATACGTAGTCCGCCGCGGCAAGGTCGAGACGCTCCGCAAACGTTGCCGCCATCGCCGGGAGCCCGGCGAAGTAGACCGGGCAGACAAGCCCGACCCGTTCGGCATCCGGGACGACGGGCCCCGTGGAATCTGCAAACGATGCAACAGGGACGATATCGCAGTCCCCGAGGGGCCCGGCGATCTTCTTTGCGGCTGCAAGCGAGTTGCCGGTCCCGGTAAAATAGTAGATGATGCTCTTCATGATATCAGATCCTCGACCGGAAGCGGGTATGCCCCGACGATCCGTTCGATGAGCTCGTTCTCCGCTGTCCGGGCCGCCATCTCCTCCTGGGTCAGGCTGACCGCCGCCGCGACCTCTACCCCCCGTGCGGTGAGCGCTGCTTCGAGGAGCGGGAGGGCTTCGCCGGGCTGGCCGCAGTTCGTGCAGAAGACCACTGCCCGCTTCCCCTCGCAGCCCGAGAGCGCCCGGACGGCGGCGTTGATGGCCGGCGCGGGTTTCCAGGCCCAGACCGGCGTCCCGATGACGATGAGGTCGTAGCGCGAGACGTCGATACGGTCGGGGATGATCGGGTCGCAGGCCCCTCGCCGGGAGCGCAGGGCCCCGGTCGTGTATGCCGTGAAGGCCGAGTACCCGGCCAGGGTCTTCACCTCGACGAGATCGCACCCGCAGGCGTTCCGGATCCGCTCCGCGACGCCCCGGGTCACGCCGGTATATGAGTAGAAGACGACGCAGGCGTTCAGCGACGTCTGTTGCGTCGTCTCCCGGACGAGTTCGCGGTCGCACCGGTCCATGACGGCCGCCGACATCTGGTCGAAGTGCTCCCGGAACTCCCGCAGCCGCTCGCGGTTGAACGAGAAGTAGACCCGGAACCCCTCCCGCCGGGACGTCACGAACCCCTCGCTCTTCAGCGTTTTGAGGTGCTGCGAGGCTGCCGGCTGCGAGATGCCCAGGATCCCGGCGAGGTCGGAGACGCCCAGCGTCCCGGTCGTGTCCGTTGCGAGCAGGTGGATGATCCGGAGCCTGTTCGGGTCGCCGAGGGCTTTGAAGGCGGCGGCCATCCCGGGGACGATCTTACAGAGCCCGGTGCAGGGGTCGCACTTATTACAGTCGCCCATGTGAACTGTATAAGTGTATGCTTATACAGATATAGTCCTTGCGGGCGGACGATCCCGGGATGGCGACGAGGAAGCGACACTAAAAAAGTATTCGGGGAGAGCCCGTCACTGCTGGCGGGGTGTGTCCGGGTCGACCCGCCAGGCATCTCCGGGGCTGCTCTTCCGTGAAGGCTGGGCGGGCGACTGGATGAACCAGCCGGTCCGGGTGTTGTCGAGCGCGTTCTCGGAGTTCTTGGCGGTCATGAGGCTGACGACGACCATCGTGAGAACCGAGAGCACGAGCGCGTAGATGCTGAAGTGCATCGGGAGTTTTGCCACGTACTGGTGCCAGTAGCCGAAGATGCCGGACGCGGCGAGCCCGACCACCATGCTCGCGATCGCTCCCTTCGCGGTCGCCCCGCGCCAGTAGAGCCCGGCAAGCAGCGGGACCGCGAACGTCGCGAGCATCACCCCGATGCCCATCCAGATCAGCCAGGCGAGCATCTCGGGAGGGTTGACGGCGAGGAAGAGCGTGCCGCCGGCCGCGAGGACGAGGGCGACCTTCGAGACGAGGAGCACCTCCTTATCGGTCGCTGAGGGCCGGAGGATGTTCTTGTAGATGTCCCACGCGAACGAGGTGCCGACGGTGAGCATCAGCCGGTCGGTCGTCGACATCACCGCCGCGAGGACGATCACCGCGAAGAGCGCCCAGAGCGCCACGTTCGGCATCGCGTACTCGACGCCGGCGATGAAGGCGAAGTCCTGGGCGTTCACGGCCTGCGGGAGCACCAGCGTCCCCTCCTCGACGAGCGACCGCACGGCAAACCCGGTGAACTTCACGAGGAACATCACGACCGCGTAGATCAGGAACGCGAGGAGCGGCGCCCACTTGAAGTAGCGTTTCTCCTTCACTGCCAGGACGTTGCTGACGACGTGCGGTGCGCAGGCGAGGCCGACCATCAGGAGGATCCCGAACGAGAAGAGGAACTCCGGCGTCGTGTAGGCGTACGATGCGTATGCCGTCGGGAACCAGGGTTCGACGAAGTTCGGGTCGACCCCGGCAAGCACGGTATTGATGTGGGCCAGGCCGCCGGCGCTGGCGATGACCGCCGGTGCCATCAGGAGGACGCCGAAGATCAGGATGCCGCCCTGGAAGAGGCCCGTCCACGATACGGCATAAAGCCCCCCGACGACCGTGTAGGCGGTGATGATGAC
>DALN01000070.1:10464-14694 GCA_002499455.1 Methanoculleus sp. UBA77
TACTGCCCGACGAGGTAGATCAGCGAGACGACGATGCCTGAGACCGCGGCGAGGGCCCGGACCTCCCGCGGGCTCTCGAACCGGTCCGCGAGGTAGTCCTGGATGGTCATGTAGCCCCGCTCCCTGCCGAGGGTGTGGAGTTTCACCCCGAAGAAGATGATGCAGAACGAGGCTGCAAGCGGGACGAAGATCTGCTCCCATATCCCGGGCCAGCCCGATGCGTAGCCAAAGCCGCTGACGCCGAGGAGGCTCATGCCGCTACAGATGGAGCAGACGATCAGGATCGTGAAGACCCAGAAGCCGAGCGACCTCCCGGCGACGATATAGTCCTCGGTGTTCTTGATCTTCTTTGAGGCCCAGCTCCCGATGCCGATGAGCACGACGAAGTAGAGCACGATCACGGCGAGCGTCGCCAGGTCCGCCATTCAATCGGCCTCCCTGAAATGGAGGCCCCAGAGGGCGAGCAGTACGATGACGACGAGCGTCGCACCGCCCACGATAAGTCCTGTATGGAAAGGTAATCCGAAGAACATCTATGACAGTGTGTGCCATGCTAACATATAACACGATCGGTCGGGACATGGAGATCATCCTGATGGATGGTCGGACCGGCCGTGCCGAAAAGAAAGTTATTTGGAGCTCTTCACGGTCTTTGCCCCCCGGAGGAGGGCAACCTTGCCCGTGCGGACGAGCTCCTTGATGCCGTACTGGCGCAGGAGTTTCTCCAGCGCGTCGATCTTTCCCGTATCCCCGGCCACCTGGAGGACAAGGGTCTTGGACCCGACATCCACGACCTGGGCGCGGAAGATCTCCGCGATCTGCAGGATCTCGGCGCGGGAGGTGCCCGGTTCGGCGGCCACCTTGATGAGGGCGAGCTCCCGCTCCACGCTCTCCCGCTCCGTCAGGTCCGAGACCTTGATGACGTCGATGAGNNGTGATCCGGCTCATGTTCGGCTCCTCGCAGGGCCCGACGGCGAGGCTCTCGATGTTGAACCCCCGCCGCGAGAACATCCCGGCGACCCGGCTCAGGACACCTGCCCGGTTCTCGACGAGGACGCTCAGGGTATGCGACTTCATTGCCTCACCCCGATCATCTCGTTGATCGCGGCACCCGCCGGGACCATGGGGAAGACGTTCTCCTCCCGTTCGACCCGGAAGTCGAGGACGAACGGCCCGTCGGTCGCAAGAGCGGTCTCGATCGCCTCCCGGACGCCGGCCTTCTCCTCGACCCGCATCCCCTCGACCCCGTAGGCGTTCGCGATCTTGACGAAGTCCACCGGCGGGAGCTCCGTGTAGGAGTAGCGGCGGTCGTAGAAGAGCTCCTGCCACTGCCGGACCATGCCGAGGTACATGTTGTTCAGGATCACGACCTTGACCGGGATATGGTAGTGCGCCACCGTCCCGAGCTCCTGGATGTTCATCTGGAAACTCCCGTCGCCGGCGACGTCGACGACCGGGAGGTCGGGCCGGGCGAAGTGGGCGCCGATGGCCGCCGGGAACCCGTAGCCCATCGTGCCGAGGCCCCCCGACGTGATCCAGGTCCGGGGTTTCGTGAAACGGTAATAGAGGGCGGTCCACATCTGGTTCTGGCCGACCTCGCTCGTGATGATCCCCTCGCCCTGCAGGATATCGGAGAGCTCGCGGATGACATACTGCGGGCGGAGGCGGTCGTCGTCGCGGTAGCGGAGGGGGTATTGCGTCTTCCAGGTATTGATCCGGGCGACCCAGTTCGCCGTGTCGCCGCGCTTCTCCATCCGTTTGAGGATGGCCTGGAGCACCGCCTTCACGTCCCCCACGATCGGGACGTCGACCTTCTTGTTCTTCCCGATCTCCGCCGGATCGATGTCGATATGGACGATCGCGGCGTTCGGGGCGAAGGTCTCTATCTTCCCGGTGACCCGGTCATCGAACCGGACGCCGACGGCGATCAGGAGATCGCACTCCGTCACCGCGTAGTTCGCGGACTGGGTGCCGTGCATCCCGAGCATGCCGAGGTTGAGCGGGTGGTCGCCGGGGATGGCGCCGAGGCCCATCAGGGTCGTCGTCACCGGGACCGCGGCCGTCTCTGCAAACTTCACCAGTTCGGCCGAGGCCTCCGAGAGGACCACACCGCCGCCGGCGTAGATGAGCGGCCGCTCCGCCCGCACAAGCAGGTCGATCGCCCTGTCGATCTGGCGGACGTGCCCCTCGTAGGTGGGCTGGTAACCCCGGAGGGAGACCGTCTCGGGGAGGGGCCGGTTGCCCTTCACCACGCTCGTGCTGACGTCTTTGGGGAGGTCGACCAGCACCGGGCCGGGCCGGCCGGTCCGGGCGACGTAGAACGCCTCCTGGATCGTCCGGTCGAGGTCGTTCGCGTCCTTGACCAGGTAGTTGTGCTTCGTGACCGGCATCGTGATCCCGGTGATGTCCGACTCCTGGAAGGCGTCGTTCCCGAGCAGCGCGGTCGGCACCTGGCCGGTGAGGGCCACGACGGGGATCGAGTCCATGTAGGCCGTCGCGATCCCCGTGACCAGGTTGCAGGCGCCGGGGCCTGAGGTGGCAAGGCATACCCCTACACGGCCGCTTGCGCGCGCGTAGCCGTCGGCCGCGTGCGCCGCTGCCTGCTCATGCCTTACCAGAATGTGCCGGATCGACGAGTCGTAGAGTTCATCGTAGATCGGCAACACCACGCCGCCGGGGTAGCCGAATATGGTATCCACCCCTTCACGCTGCAGCGCTTCAATCAGAGTCCTGGCTCCGGTCTTCATGCTCTTCCCTGAGTAATCTGTTCATCCCGACGATAACTGCTTCGACGCTGGCCATGATGATGTCGGTCCGGGCGCCCCGCGATGTCACTGTCTTTCCGTCCTTGCTGAGTTTCACCGATACGTCGACCACGGCGTCCGTGCCGCCGGTTATCGCATCGACGCTGTATTCATCGAGCCGTACGCTCCCGACGTCCGCGACCGATCGCTGGAGCGCGCGGATCGCGGCGTCCACCGGTCCGGTCCCGACCGCGGCACCGGTGACCTCCTCGCCGTTGACGAGCATCGTCACGGAGGCGGTCGGCATCGCGTTGCTCCCCGATACGATGGTGAACTGGCGGAGCTCGAGGCAGGGGGCGAATTCGAGTTCCATCACGGTATCGGCGATCGTCATGATGTCGGCGTCGGTTATCCGCATCCCGGCGTCCCCGATCTGCTTGATCCGGGCGACGATCTCCGCGAGCTGCGCCGGGTTGGGGCTGTAGCCCATGTCGTGGAGGGCGGCCTCGACCGCCGCCGACCCGGAGTGCTTCCCGAGGACGATCCGGCGCTTCCGGCCGACGCGCTCCGGTGAGAGGGGTTCGTAGGTGCTCGCGTTCCGCATCACCCCGTGGGCGTGGATCCCGCTCTCGTGGGTGAAGGCCATCTCGCCGACGATCGGCTTGTTGGTCGCGAGCGGCACCCCGGTCAGCCGGGCGACGTGGGTCGAGAGGTGGTAGAGTTCCTCGGTCACAATCCCGGTCTTCTTCCCGTAGAGGACCTCGAGCGCCATCACGAGCTCCTCGAGCCCCGTGTTCCCCGCCCGCTCGCCGAGGCCGTTGACGGTGACGTGGGCACAGGATGCCCCGGCACGGAGGGCGGCGACGGTGTTTGCGAGCGCGAACCCCAGGTCGTCGTGGCAGTGGATCGAGAGCGGGGCAAAGAGGAGCGGCGGTATGATCTCGGCCGTCCGTTCGGGGGTGAGGAGCCCGACGGTGTCGCAGAAGCAGAGCCGGTCGGCCCCCCGTTCCACCCCCTCCCGGAAGACCTCCGCGAGGAACGCCTGGTCGGCGCGGGACGCATCTTCGCCGGATAACTCCACGATGAGCCCGCGGCTCTTCGCGTACTCGACGGCGCTCCAGGCCATCTCGCAGACCTGCTCGCGGGTCTTCCTGAGCTTCGCTCCGATATGGAGGTCGCTCACCGGGATGACGAGGTGGACGGAGTCGGCGCCGGCGTCGGCGGCAAGGTCGATGTCCCCGGGAAGGGCCCGGACGTAGGTGCAGCACTCGGCGGCAAGCCCGGCCTCGGCGATGGCGCGGATGGACTCGCGCTCTCCCGTGGATGCGGCAGCGGAGCCTGCTTCGATGACGTGGACGCCTACCTCGGCGAGGTGCGTTGCAATCTCAAGTTTCTCGGCCGGCGTCAGGCAGACACCCGGTGTCTGTTCGCCGTCCCGTAACGTGGTGTCAAAAAAGCGTGTCGATTCGCCAAATAAAACAATCAC
>DALN01000039.1 GCA_002499455.1 Methanoculleus sp. UBA77
CACACGTACCTCAGTGCAGGCACCTACACCGTCTCCCTGAACGCGAGCAACGCCTATGGATCCTCGACTGAGACCAGGACAGATTACATCACCGTGCTGGAACCCCCGGCGGCAGCGTTCACCGCGAACGTCACCGAAGGCAACGCGCCTCTGGCCGTACAGTTCACCGATCAGAGCACCGGCAACGTGACTTCATGGTCCTGGGATTTCGGCGACGGCAACACCTCCACCGTGCAGAACCCCGTCCACACTTACGAGAGCCCCGGCAACTACTCTGTGACGCTGAACGCGAGTAACGCCTACGGGACGAACACCCATACGAAACCGGATTATATCCGGGTTACGGAGAAGTCCTTCGTCAACTTCATCATCGACGAGAACGTCTTCGTCTACGGCACCGCTCTCCTGTTCAGCGGTGACAATGTCTACGGCCCGGGGGCAACGATCATCATTACGAGAGATCTGGACACGGCGGACACCAACCTCGGTGCCTCCATCGCCGTGACGGACATCTACATCGACGGCGATGTTGCCCTCAACCACGGAAGTGCCGGCCTCGGGTCGTCGGAAGAACCCGGATCCATCCATATTAACGGCGATCTCGAGTTATGGACGGGAGCAAGAGACATCTACGGTGACGTCTACGTCGCCGGCAATTTCAGCCTCAAGGACGCGAGGATCCACGGAAACGTCTACGTCGACGGAAACCTCACACTGGGCTGGACCCCCTGGATCGCGGACGATGCACACATCTACTACACCGGCACGATCTCGAAACCCGACAACTACAATGCCGGCATCCTTGCAAAGTGCATCCACCAGGAAACGGTGCCGGAAGTCGAGATGCCGGATCAGGAGATACCCTCTACGAAATCCGCCGACTGGTATGCGGCAAGAGGGTATGACCCGAGCGGGGACCTGACGAGCAACATGAAGATATTTGCCGACAGTTACTCCTCCATATCCTGGAAACCCACTGCAACCAACGTCACCATCATCGCAAGCACAGGCGACATCACCATAACGGGAATGGGCGGGAGCGGCGTAACCGGCGTCTTCTTCGCTCCCAACGGGAAGGTGACCTTCAACGGTGCATTCCTCGAGGGCGTCGTCATCGCCCGCGACGGGTTCTTCGTCACCAGCGGCGGAACGACGGTCACCTTCAGGAACCTTGGAGATTACATCATCAATTCAACAGACTACCCGTTCTGAGATGACAACCGGGGCGGCAGGGTAACGGGGCCGGCCACAGGCCCATGGCCCCCGTCCCAACCGGCCAAACAAAAAACCTGCAGAGAGCCCTATAGATGCATAGAATGATCCTTGAGTACATCAACGCGGCACTCGAACACGCCCGCTATGAGATCATCGAGGATGACGAACCGTATTACGGGGAAGTCCCGGAGCTCCCCGGAGTCTGGGCAACGGGGAAGACACTCGAAGAGTGCAGAAGAAACCTTGCCGGCGTCATCGACGAATGGTTGATCGTACGGCTCCGGCGCGGGCTCCCGATCCCCCGGTTGGCCGGCCACACCGTGGGAGAGGATCAGACCGGCCTCCTGGGACCGCCATGTAAAGAATCTTCAGGCACAGTGATTCAAGAGGCCCATACCCGTGGGTAAGCGCCATTCATGGTAAACGAGGAGGTGATCCTGTTTTAGTGGTATGGGCGACTCCGTCCTGATAACTCAAGGTTCAGACAAGGTCACGCATCCGGCTACTTCCCGCGCTCAGCCCGTCTCATTTCTTCGTCCGGTACGCCTGCATCGGGTGCCGGGGATTCCCGGGAATCGTGTACTCGAGAATTTCAGCGCGAAGCAGAGGAGAGAGATAACTCCGGAACACCCACTTTTTGTTTCTCCGGAGGAGCATCGCGAGTTCATCGGCCGTATATGCCCGGATGCTGCAGAGTTCGATGATAACCTGCTGTAATTGCTCCGGCGAGCTTCTCAACCCGAGATTTTGGATAGCATCCACAAGCACGGTTGGTAAGCCCTCAGGCATGGTAGGTAAGCCGTCAGGCTTGGTAGGTAAGCCGTCAGGCTTGGTAGGTAAGCCGTCAGGCTTGGTAGGTAAGCCGTCAGGCATAGGGTGATCTCCCCCAATGGCTCTCCCCCTTTCAACCGCCTTCATCTCCTCCCCCCCTGGATGGAGCAGACGCCGGGTTGGAGAATAATACGTCGCCGATGCGTGGGAGTGCTGCCTGAGCAGCCCCAGATCCCGGAGCCTTCGTAGCATTCCACTTGCCGCCAGCGTGTCGAGACCCGTATAATCCCGGCAGATGGCATTATTGACAGAACCGATCTCCCGGGCGTGAATCAGTACCCGCGCCTCATCAGCGCTGAGGTTTGCATCTTTGAAATGCTCAAGCCACTGGATATCTTGCTGATCGAGAAAGTGATGCATAAGGAAGGTTGCCGTGAAGAGATCCTGCTCGCGCTCAGATTCAAAGGTCGGTGGCGAGAGGCGTGCGCCCTTCATAAGCTGACGCATGACCCGGATTCCACTCCCCTTGCTCTCTGCAAACTTCGTTTCGTGCAAGACACCGGCAATGGTCGGGTTGCGCGGTTTTGAGCCTGGTTCACCTAGCGTCTCAACAGGCTTGAGGGAGTGCCCCGGATTTCGTATCTCAAGCCGGTTTGCATAGCGGATAACCTGTACCGGACTATGGATGAGGTAACTTCTGTGCATCAGAGCATTGACCAGCGCCTCACGGATGACTCGCGGAGGGATGCGAGGCTTCTCCTGCCGCATGAGGCCATCGAATGTAAAGGTGAACGCACGGGGAATATCATCCATGATTGCCGCCAGTCCTCGCGACAGAAGGTGAAAAAGTGGCTCACGCATCTCAATTGCTTCAAAGGGATGATCGGGGTTTTCAACCCAGTTGCGCCCGGGAACCCGGAGATAATCCAGACGCATCATCGGGAAAAACTTACGGAGCGCCTTTTTCGATCCGAACAGAATGAGGCCGGCAACAGTCGGCCGAAGCGTGTTTTCACTCATCTTGACGCAGTGGAGCGACTCAAGAAGCTCGGCGTCGCTCCAACGGAGCTCCTCCGCATCAGGGTCAACGCCGGTGCGGACACGACGATACTCAGCTACGGCGTCGCCGTCCAGATCATCAAGCGTCGCATCAGCAACGATAGTTTCATCATACGGGCGCATCCTCCCCTCCTGATAGAACACCTGAAGGTCATCATCGGTACATTGCTGATTCGTTGAACCGATCCGACGGAAAGCGCCTTTTGGCAACCCTACTTTCTTGAAGAAAATCGGCTTATCTCCTGCTTGAGCCTCGGGAACGAAGATGCCGACAACTGGTTTGCCTTCGATCGTTTCGACGAAGCATTCGGGGCGAAGCACCCGGTTAAAACGGGAAGCGGACTGTTCAGCAATATCTCGCTGAATTTTATCGGGGTTGTCGACACCTACGACACAATACTTTCGATCCAGAGGCTCCTCGCATTCATGGATGCCCAGCAGGAGGAATCCTCCGGAGAGCCCCGGTTCGTTGGCATAGGCACATATTGTCTCCATCACCGACGTGCTGACTTCACGTGCGGTTTTGGCTTCAATGCGGGGGTGTTCATCAAGCTCATTCAACAGGTCGAAGAGTTCTGAACATTTCATTGGACTACTTCCTCAAGCAGTACTGTAATTTCCAGTTTGACTCCATCGGATTCCATCTCAATCCCCTCAAATTTCCACAACCGGCCCACGTAGATGGAGCACTTTTTCGTTCCCCAATAGAGGTAGCGATATCGAGGAGACCCATCGACCAGTTTAGAGCGCAATATCACCTCGTTCTCATCAGAGCTCCGGTTTCCCCCTCTGAATGATAACTATTCCTGTCTTTGTCTAGAATATGGATAACATTTTCCCTTTCCCGGACACAGCAGGCACCTCTCCGGAACCGTGCCCCCTTTGTCTTCAGTAGTGTTATTTTGGCTATATTCCGTAACCAAATCCATCTTTACATGGCCCTCGCGCTCGACGAGGCAGTACTCCGACGCGGCTCCAGGTCCCTCCGGCTATCGGCCGCACCATGGGAGAAATAGCCAGAGTGAATACGGGTGGCGGAGCATAAAACAGGCTTTTTCTCATAGGACGTCCGGCTCCGAAGTCAAAACCGGCATAGAAGGGCAACAAAACCATGGGATTCGAATCCTCACGCGAGAGATTACGATGGACACGGGGAACAGCTTCCCGCAGCCCTGGATATTTTCTCGCCATCAATAAGGGGGTGTGGCCCCCAGGAGGAAGTTCTCCTCCCTTCACCCCAGCGTGCACCCCGCGTCCGGCGGCGCCGAGAGATCCGGGGTATCCGCACCCGACTCCTCCGGGCCCCAGACCCTTCCTTCGTCCACCAGGTCCGTATAGTCGTCGAACCAGAAGGCCTCCGGGTTGCTCCGGTAGACCATGAACCGGCCGAGATCCTCCGGGTTTGCCGCCTGGTTGTACTTGAAGAACGTGAACTCATCCGTCCGGCCCACGACCTCGATCTTCCCCGTCGCGTGGGAGATCACGAACCGGGCCCGCTTCGCAAGCCCCGAACACCGCGACCGGGCCTGCTCGAAGATCCGGTAGGACTCCTCCACCGGCACCGCAAACGTCCGGTTGCCCGTCGTCGGCCGGCACTGGAAGACGTAGTAGGGGTTCGCCCCGATGAACGAGAGTTTGTCGAAGAGCGCCGCAAGCACCTCCGGGTCGTCGTTGATCCCCCGGATCAGGGGCGTCTGGTTCATCACGACCGCCCCCGCCTCCTGCAGGAGGGAGACCGCCTGGCACGCCACGTCGGTCAGCTCCCGCGGGTGGTTGAACTGCGCCATGATGTAGATCCGCTTCTCGTCCGTGCTGCACTCCCGGATCACCTCAAGCAGCCCCGGATCATCGATGATCCGGAAGGGATCGTATGCCGGCATCTTCGTCCCGATCCGGACGATCCCCACATGCTCGATCTCCCGGACCCGGCGGAGAATATCCCCCAGCCGGCCGGTCTCGACCATCAGCGGATCCCCTCCCGTCAGGAGGACGTTCGTGATCTCAGGGTGATCGCGGATGTACAGAAGTCCCTCCGAGACATCCTTGTTCACCTCCCGCGCATCGTCGATGAAGAGGCGCTTGCGGAAGCAGTAGCGGCAGAGGCCGCCGCAGATGTCGCTCACGAGCAGAAGGGCCGTCTCCCGGTACTTATGCTGCAGCCCCGGCGCCCGGGTGTACCGGTGCTCGGACGACGGGTCGGCGTGCCCCCAGGGTTCCAGCTCCTCGATGGAAGGAATGATCAGCCGGCGAATGGGGTCCTTCGTGTCCTCCCAGTCGATCAGCGAGAGATAATAATCATTTGCGCGGAACGCAAAGAGATCCGTTACCAGCTTCAGGTCAGCGCACTCCTCCGCGCTGATGCCGGGAACCTTGTCAAGCGATGATAGATAGGTCGTTCTCATGATGCATCTCCAGATCGACACTCTCCGCTACAGGGATACAGGCAGACCGGCATTTCGGGGACCGGGTGCACGAGAGCGAGATCGAGAAGACCGATCCACGCAAAGGCTCATGAAAGATTCATGCTCTCATACAGGAAACCGTCGCCCCGGTATGCTTCGTTGAGTGTCGGGTTACGTTTTGTACCTGAAAAAAGGGGCCGAGGATATTTAAATTTTCGGTTGAGGGAAGAGAAATACAGGAGATCCGCCGGGCTCGCCATCCATCCCGGCAGACGCGAATCACTTCTTCTTCCGGGCCATGGAGAGGATATCCACCACATACCTCCCCTCTTTCTCCAGCCCGACGACGATCTCATCGGACCGGGCCATCTTATCGAGATTCAGTTCGTACGACCCCGGACCGAGGATCCGGATGCTCTCGATCCGCTCAAAGACCTCGATCTCCTTCCTCCGCCGGTCCTCCCGAACCTCAAGGACGTCTTCGCCGGTCTCCCGGGCGATCTCGTCGATACTCTTCTCTTTGAGCACATCATCGTGCCGTTCGGCCTCACGGATGTAGAGGAACTTCTTCCCGCCGCAACTCGGACACCCTTTCAGTATCTTCGTCGAGCCGTCCTCGAACTCCCTGCCGCATTGCGTACACTTGTGAGGCATCGCTATCACCCTGTATTGTCCGGTCTCACCGCGAGGACGAGACCCATGCGCTGATGAGATCCTTCTCCTTCTTGAGTGTCTTGAGCTGGTTTGCCGGCCCGATCACGGTCAGCCGGGTCTCGGAGCGCTTTCCGCCGAGAAGTTTCCCGAAGAACCCTGTCGGCGCGTCCTTCACCGGATAGGTCTCCATCTCGATCCCCGAAAACCCGTCCGGCGCGATCTCCCGCATCGTGATCTCGATGAGTTTGCTCTGTTCGTCCGGCGCAAGGCCCTTCTCCAGGACGACGATGTTTCCTTCCATGACATCGTCGAGGATCAGGCGGATCTTCTCCATTGCCGTGAGCCGGTCAAGGCGCTCCGCCGAGATCAGGTCAATTTGTACACCCTGTATCATCTCCATCACCCGAAATATGTCGTCATCTTCTCGTACAGCTCGTCCACGTTGGTCCCTTCAAGGCCGGATATCGAGATCACGGGGTGCTGGGGGAACGCGCTCTTGATCCGCGCAGGAGAAGCGTCGGGAAGATCGTTCTTGTTTGCGACGATCAAGACAGGAAGATTCCGGCTCTCAACGATCCCGACCAGCATGATGTTCACCTGCTGGAACGGGTCCTGCGTCGCGTCAAGCATGTAGATGACACCGTCGATATCCTCGCGGAGCCAGTGCATCGCCTCGGCAACGCCCTCGGTCGCCTCGCGTGCCCGCTTGATCGCCTCCTCCTTCTCGATGCCGTACTCGACGAACTCGTTATAGTCGATCTTGGTCGTCACACCGGGCGTATCAACGATATCGATGGTGACTGAGTTGCCGTTCTGGCCCGTGATGGTGATATCTTCTCTGCGGCGGACACGGCGGGTCTCGTGAGGCACCTCACTGACCGGCCCGACCGCATCGCCAGCCCAATCCCGAACAATCCTGTTTGCAAGCGTCGTCTTGCCTGCATTGGGAGGCCCGTAAATCCCGATGCGGCAGGTCCGCTTCTTAAAGAGCGCCTTCAAAAGACGTGAGATCTTCTGTTTTGTACGAACTAAGAACGTCATTCAGCTCCCTCGGATAGGCCGATTTACCTACACTCAGGTGAGTATGGCACCCCGGAATAAATATAATTATATGTTCNNAAACCTAGATACACTTGCACCTGGAGAATCGGCCCTTATAGCGACCAGATCAGGAGAATCCCATGATGAATAATAGCGATGCGATCCGCTTCGAGACACGCGTGCCAGTCAGGGAGGTCATGCAGAGCCATCCAACGACCATCGATGTGGGAGAGACTGTCGCCCGGGCGGCCCAGATCATGTGCCGCGACGAAGTCGGGAGTTGTATTGTACTGCAGAACAACCTTCCCACGGGGATCGTCACCGAGGAGGACATCAACTGCAAGGTTGTGGCAAAAGACATAAAGCCGAGCAGCATTCAGGTCAGCGAGATCATGAGCACCCCGCTGATCACGATCAGTTCCGACAGGCTTGTCGGGGATGCCGCGGCGATGATGGTGAAGCACCGTGTCCGCAGGCTTCCCGTCGTCGAGAACCAGATGGTCATCGGGATCGTGACCGTCAGGGATATCCTCACCGTCGCGGCAGAAGTGAACGAGCTGCTTGCGGACCTCATCGAGATCAACCGCGAGGAAGAGTACGCCATGGGCGTCTGCGACCGGTGCGGGAACATGTCCGACGACCTCTCACGGGTCGACAACCTTATGCTCTGTCCCGCCTGTCGGGAGGAGGAGCAGTTGCTATGAAAGTGGCCACAAACCTCTTGCGGGTTATTCCCACCCTGCGCCACGATGAGTATGCCACGAAAGCACGGAGCGTTCTCCGGGACGACGTCTTTCGCGAGCTCTACGTCATCGATGAGCGAGACCGTCTGATGGGTTATCTTGACATCTCCGACGTCCTGCGGGTGATGGACACGAAGTCGAACGTCACCGTCGGGGGATTTGTCAGGGAGGCGGCGCAAGTAGCCCCGACAACACCCCTCCACGAGGCCGGCCTCGCGATACTGGACGCCCGCACGAACAGTGCTGCGGTCGTCGACGAAGAGGGGGGAGTCCTCGGCGGAGTGCTCTTCTCCGAACTCTTTCCCATCCTGATCTCCCGCCACGCGATCCACGGCAGGGTCGAAGACGCCATGTCGCGGGTGCCCGTCACCTGCACGCCGGAGGATCCAATACTCAAGATCTACAGCCTGATCGTCGCGAGCGGCTTTGTCGCGTTCCCGGTAGTGCAGAAGAAAGAGGTCATCGGCATCGTCTCCCGCCGCGACCTTCTGCGCGCCGGCAGCATCCGCAGCACGGTGAAGAACCAGGCCGATACCACCGTGGAGCGGGTGATGACGACGCCCGTCATCACGGTGACACCCGACGACCCGATTGCGACCGCGAGCCGGCTGATGGTCGAGCACGATATCAGCATGCTCCCGGTCATCGATGGGCGAAGGCATCTCGTCGGTGTCATCGACCGTCACGATGTTTTGAGCAGCCTTACCCGTTGAGGGTATCGCCGAATACTGTTACCTCCAGAGGAGTGATACGATGCAACCGAACTCCAATAACTCTGAGAGAAACCCGGCTGACAGGCTCCTGAAGATGCCGGGCAAACGCGAGCGCGGGCCTGTCGACTTCAAGACGAGGATCGCAGGGAACGAGGGTGAGATCATGGCGATCGCCACACGATCCGTCGTGACGGCCCAGCAGACCACCCCGATCATCCAGGCAGTCGAGATCATGACTCGCGAAGGGTTCCGGAGGCTGCCGGTCGTCGATGCCGGGACCCGCCGTCTCCGCGGCATCGTGACCGTCGGGGACATCATCAACTTCATGGGCGGCGGCGACAAGTTCAACCTCGTGCAGGTGAAGCACGGGGGGAACTTCCTTGCCGCCATCAACGAGGGTCTCCGCGAGATCATGACCCCGCACCTGGTCACCATGCCCGTCTCGGGGAGCATCGCCGACGCGGTCGATATCATCGTCAACCGCAACATCGGCGGGATCCCTGTCGTCGACGGGGAGGAGGACTTAAGAGGCATCGTGACCGAACGGGACGTGCTGAAGGTGCTCACCACCGAGGGGTCGAGCCGCACGGCCGAGGACGTCATGAAGGCGTCGGTCCGTGTCACCAGCCCCGACACCCCGATCGGCAACGTCTGCAAAGAGATGGTGAAGTGCAGGTTCCGGCGGCTGCCGGTCGTCGCGGACGACGTCCTCTGCGGGATCGTCACCGCCACCGATATCATGACCTATCTCGGGAAGGGCAAGGTCTTTGAGCGGCTGACGACCGGAGACTCCGCCGAGGTGATGGGAACGCCGGTGCGGTCGCTCCTCTCCGGGGAACTCTACACCATCGCGCCGGACCGGAACATCCACGATATCGCCGTCGAGATGATCCGGCGGCGGGTCGGGGCGCTGCCCGTCATCGAAGACTCCCACCTGGTCGGGCTCGTGACGGAGTACGATCTCGTGAAAGCATTCTCCGAGGAGTGAAAGAGTATGCGTGCCATTGATGTGATGTCCGCCCCGGTGTACGTCGTTGCACCGGCCGATAACGTCGCCTATGCGCGACGGCTTATGCTGAAACACCGCGTATCGAGGCTGCCGGTCATGGAAGAGGATAGCCTGAAGGGCATCCTCACCAAGAAGGATATTGCCTACCGGCTCAGGCAGACGGAGCCGATGTGGCGGCGGCGCCCGATCGACCGGATCCCGGTCAGCATCCTGATGGCACAGGACCCGATCACCGTGACGCCGGAGACCGGCATCCGCGCCATTGCGGCGACGATGCTCGACCGCGACATATCGGGGCTGCCGGTCGTCGACGAGGGGAAGGTCGTCGGGATCGTCACCAAACGGGACGTTGTGCGTTCAGCCTACGTGCAGGGACTCTCCGCCCGGGTCGACGAGATCATGGAAGATGCGGTCACGGTGAACCGCTATCACTCGCTGGACCACGTTATTGACACCATTAAAGGAAAAAACGATAAACTTATTGTCGTTAACGACAATGGTAGCCTTGCGGGCATTATTACCGAAAGTAACCTTGCATTCTACGAGTATCAGGATGAGCGGATGAACCTGCCCCGGAAAGATGTGACCCACCTCCGGAAGGAGGAGCCGGGCGGGCAGAAGCGCTTCAGATACGTCGTAGAGGTATCGGCAGTTGCAGAGGACATCATGAGCCGCCCGGTCATCACCGTCCGACCTGACGCATCCCTTCAGGATGCCGTGGGGCTGATGCTGGAGAACCAGATCAACAGCCTCGTGGTCGTGGAGGACGATGGTATCCGGGGCATGCTCAAGAGAGATGATATCATAAAGGAAGTGGCAAAATGAGCGACAGATTTCAGTTACTCGTCAAAGACGTGATGGCAAAACCGATCACCATCGCGAAATCCGCCTTTGTCAGCGAAGCGCTCGACAAGATGCTCGGTGAGGGCGTCGATCCGCTGATCGTGACCAACAACGGCACGGTCATCGGCACCACATCGCGGGCGGCTATCGCCGAGACGCTCGGGAGCAAGAAGACCCAGGCGCTGAAAGCCACATCCATCCACGTCGCGAACACGGTCGAGGAGAACTTCACCTCCGCATACCCGGACCAGAGCATCGATGTTCTGGTGCCGCTGCTCCAGCACTACAAGCTCGTTGTGGTGCTGGACGCCGACCACCGCCTGATCGGGCAGGTGACGGCAGGGGACATCCTGAAGGTGCTCCGGCCGGCAGGCAGCATCCTCGACGTCATGGAGCCGGTCCACACCATCCAGAGCGAGGAGCGGGCCGTTCACCTCCGCCGGAGGATGCTCGACCACGAGATCAACCGGTTCATCGTCGAGGACGGCGACACGGCGCTCGGGATCGTCACGGAGACCGATGTCGCAAAAGCTCTCCACGCGATCAAGGACCTCGTGGAGGGGACACGCCAGGACTACCGGATCCGGAACCTCCTGGTGCGGGACATCATGACCACGCCCCTGATCTCGGTGGACGCGAACGCAGACGTCTCCGAAGTCATCGACCTGATGCTCAAGAAGAACATCAGTTCCGTCCCGGTCATGCAGGGCGGCAAGATCGCGGGCCTCGTGACCCGGAACTCACTCGTTCAGGCGCTGTAACGCGCCCCGGACAACATTACTTTTTTTCGGGCGGCGGGGCGGCCGGCCGGGATGTTTTTGATCGTACACCAATATTGCAGTTCGCCGCCAGATCAGTCAGCCCCAGTTTGGGCAATACACCGCATTCAGCCGGCTGATGAGCCTCGAGCCAGTCCTCGGCAAGCCTATCCCTATGAGGTGAGGGGCGGGTGCGAGTTGTGCGTAGGCATCAGGGTGCGGTTCCACCGATGAACGAAATAGCCGGTGCAGAGAGAAACCCATAAACTGGACCGTGGGGATATCGCCATTGGGGGTGGGGCTGACGGGGAGTGCGAGCATGGCGAGCTTGAGCACCGTTAGGTGCGAGGGGGGCCCGCCCCCCTCCCCTGTCTCCACCACATATGGGAGCATGTGACCCCCACCCCGCCCGGCCTTCGGCCTCCTCCTCCGCACCTAACGGTGCTCAAACTCCTGCCGTTCCGGCAGTCGTTCCCCGCCCCTGAGGGGCGGGGGCAGTGCGTGGCGATATTCCCACGGTCCAGTGCATGGGGTTTTGTCTCCGCGTCCCGGCACACCCATGCCCCTCTGCAAAATCCGTAGTTATTCTCCCTCGTACCCGACCATCCGTAAGCCCACATATAAGATAGTTCCAGACACCCGGCCTCTGCTCGTTCCCCCCGGCACCAACCATTAATACGCCAGAACCAGAAACGGATACCAGGATTGTCCATGAAACCAACGCAGCCAGTCAAACCAAACAGGGATGTAACGGCACTCCTGGAGTCTATGAGCAAGACCGGCTTCCAGGGGCGAAAGCTCGGGGAGTCGCTCGGCATCTGGACCAGGATGGTCAAAGATCCGGACTGCACGATATTCATGGGGCTGTCGGGGGCGATGATCCCGGCAGGTATGCAGAACGTGCTGATCGAACTCGTCAGGCACCGCTACATCGACGTCCTGGTCTCGACGGGGGCAAACATCTTCCACGACACCTGCGAGCACCTCGGCGTCCGCCACTACCTCGGCCACCACCACGCCGACGACGCCGCGCTCCTCGAGAAGGGGATCGACCGCATCTACGATGTCTTTGCGTATGAAGAGGAGTTCCGGGGCATCGACGCCGAGATCTCGCGGTTCGCCGACGAGATTGCGCCGTTCCGGGGCTCGTCGCGCGAGTTCATCCGGCTCCTCGGGCAATGGCTCCGCGAACGGCGGCCGGAAGGCAAATCGCTCGTCGCCACCTGCGCCGAGTATGGTGTTCCGATCTTCATCCCCGCCCTCGGCGACTCCTCCATCGGGATCGGCCTTGTCATGGCCCGCCGGCGCGGGGTCGACGTCGATATCGACCAGCTCGCCGACACCGACGAGATCACGCGGCTCGTCGAGGGGTCGAAGAAGACCGGGGTCATCTACGTCGGCGGCGGCGTCCCGAAGAACTTCATCCAGCAG
>DALN01000037.1 GCA_002499455.1 Methanoculleus sp. UBA77
TATGTGAAGCATTTCAACAGAGCCTATATTCAAGGAAGGGGTTTCGTCCGGGTCGGCTGAATCCCACCCGGACCTCTTAGTTCATTTTTGCCTGGTAGCGCTCGATCGTGCCGACCGCTTCCAGTTTCCCGTCCGCCGAGAGGGCCGAGACGGCGCCGTGGCCGCCCGCGATCAGGCACCGGCGGCCGCGGGGGGCGAGTATCCCGTCCATCTCCCGGACGAGGTCGATCAGCGCCCTGCGCTCCTGCCGCGCCCGCTCGCTGTCGACGTTGACCGACGTCACCAGGAAGTCGGCGATCGAGTTGTAGCGCTTCCGGTCCTCGTCCAGGCTCCCGAAGTTGATCAGGGTATCCGCGGTGAAGATGATCCCGTGCTCCGGGCAGAAGAAGTAGACCTGGCCGTGCATGTGCCCGCCGAGCGACTCCAGGACCTCGAACTCGAGGTCGTGGACCCGGAACCGGTCGATGACCGGAAAGATCGAGCGTGCGCCGAGGCGCTCCCCCGAGAAGAGCACCGGGTCCTCCGGCGGATTGAAGCGCGAGAAGAGGTTGATGATGGTCGTGTAGACCTCCTCGAGGATCGAGGCCTCGCTCCGCGAACCGTAGGCCCGGTTCGCCTGGCGGATGATCTCAAGCGACCACGGGTGCATGAACGCAGCGGCATCAAAGAGCCCGCCCGCCCCGCAGTGGTCCGCGTCGGCGTGGGTGATATAGATCCGGCGGAGCCGGGTGAGGTCCCCAAGACCGTAGTGCTGGAACATCCTTACAGCGTCCTCGTGGTAGATCCCGTACCCCGTATCGATCATGACGGTCTCGTCCGGGGCGCGGAGTAGGAAGATGTTCCCGCCGCCCGGCATCTGGAAGCAGAAGACCTCGACGTCGTCATTCAGGGGGATGCGCTGGACGTCCGCGTAGAACCCGTCGTTCCTGGTGTCCCGGAGCGTCCTTCCCGCGCGCAGGATGCACTCAAAGACCTCTCTTGGGTCCTGGCCGCGGCTGTTGAGTTCCTGGACGATGTGGTTGACGTCCTGGAGGAGGGAGAGGAGGAAGTCGTCCTCGGTCGTCCCGATCAGCCCCCGCACCGTCTGGGCGAACCTGACGTAGAAGACGGTGTCGTCGAGCCTCTCCCCGGTCGTGTCGTACTCGAGGATCTCGAGGCGGTAGCGCGACTTGAGCCGGTCGAGCAGGCTCTCGACGATCGCGGTCTCCTCGATGTTCAGGCTGATGGTGAGCCTGTCAGNNCTTCGATCGTCGAAGTCGATGTAGGCGATGTTCGCCCCCGCCCCGGTGATGTAGGTGAGGAGTTCGAAGAGAGAGCCGGGATGGTGGGGGACATGGACGGCGAACTTCAGGAACCCGAGCGTGGGGAGCGTCTCCTGGAGGTAGCCGATGGCGTGGAGGTCTTCCTTCATCCGCGCATACGTCGCGGGCGTCGCGGTCACCTCGAAAAAGACCGTGGCGGGATCGATCCTGCGGTCGTACTGGATGCGGTTGATGTTGCCCGAATACGACTTGATGATCTCGGCCGCGCGGTGCAGCGCGCCCGGTTTGTCGGGCATTCTGGCGACGAACGAGTATTGATTCACCTGTTCACCTGATGATGCATCAAATGGTGGGCGGTCGTCCTATAAGCAGTTTTTTGTGCATCGTGAAGGGCCGCAACCAGAAAATGGAGGGGTTCAGGTGCCTCCATGCGGTTCTGTCACGTGGCGGAGAGTTTCGGGCGCACCGCCTCTGCCCAGGCGCGGACGGCCTCCCAGTTGCGGAAGTCTCCTGACTTTGCCCGGATGAGTTTGATGATCGTCCGGTCCGGGAGGGAGAGGTGTCCGGTCTCGAGTTTCCCGGCAAAGAGGCCCGTCTCGACGGGTTTGACGAGCATCCTGACCTGGTCCATCGATGCTTCCGCCTTCCTGAGGAGATCGGGGTCCTCTTCCTTGACCGTGAGCCCCACGGCAAAGAAGGCGACCGGCATGCTGCGCAGGCGCTGCTGGTTTCTCTCGATGAATACCTGCGATTCCGGGAGCCATTTCCCCATGTAGATCGGGCTCCCGATGATGGCCGCNNNNGAGTTCATCGCCGATCGCCTCCGCCACCTCCGCGGTCGAGCCGTAGCGGGTGGCATACGCAACAAGAATCCTGTCTGCCATAAGGCAGTAATCTCTCGCGTAAACGGGCTTAAACGTTACCGGAGGGTACGGGTTATGTTCTTATGGATTGGCCTCCCCTATAGGTCCGATGGCGATCCAGGAAGATAGTGCCAGAGCATGGTACCACAGGGCGCAGGTCTGCTGCAACAACCAACGACTCGACGAGGCGATCGCCTGCTACGATAAGGCCCTTGAACACGCTCCTGGCGACCCCATCCTCTGGAGGCGGAAGGGGTTTGCCCTCATCAAGGCCGGCCGCTACGCCGAGGCCGCCGACTGCTTCGACCGGGCGCTTGCCCGCGACCCCGCCGATGCGACGGCCTGGCAGCGGAAGGGCTACGCTCTCGCCTGCATGGGAAGAAAGGAGGACGCCGTCGCCTGCCTGGATGCGGCGCTCACGCGGGATCCCGGGCACATCCTCGCCTGGCAGAGCAGGGGATGGCTGCTCGGGACCCTCTGCCGCTACGACGAGGCGGTCACCTGTTTTGAAACGGTCATCCGTCTCGATCCCGGCCGCGGGTCGGCGGCCTGGCTCCGGGAGCGCATGCGGGAGAGGAGGGACCTTGAGGCGCTCGCATCCGAGGTCCGGGAAGCGGAGCGGATCGTCGAGGTGCCGGCCTGCATCCGCGAGGTCGTCAGGGAGCGGGACTACGGCAACGTTGAACTCGCCCGTGCGGTGCTCCGGGAGATGGTCGAGCAGGCGGAGACGCCGGCGATCCGGCAACGGTAAAAATAGGGTGGGTGACTTCTCACCGGTGCGCGAAGTAGGCGGTCACCCGGCCGTCCTCGACCGAGTCGATCCGGGCAAACCCGATCCGCTCGAACTGGACGACGCGGTCCGCCTCGCCGGCGACCAGCGGCTCGCAGAGTCCCGCAAGGTCCCCGTCCTGCCTGATGACGGTGCAGGGGAGCCCCGTGCCCACGGGCAGCCACTGGATGATCGGCGCCTTCTCGCGCCGGGCATCCTCAAGCGATTCGCCGGCGTACGAGACCTCCAGTACCTCCCCGACCTGCTTGAGCCGGATGTTGTAGAGGTCCTTTAGCCGGACCATGCTCTTCCCCTCGATATCCGCCTTCGGGAGGAGGACCCTCTCCCCGGCGACGAGAGTCCTGACCCCGCGGGAGGGATCGTTCGGGTGGAGGGCCGCGTGGGCCTCGTGCCGCGGAGCGCCCTCGACGGTCACCTCGATCGGGTCCGGGACGAAGAAGTAGCGGTTCGCCTTCGGGTCGACGATCTCCTTGTTCTTGGCGTAGAGGTTCTCCCACGAGAACGATATGTCGGTCTCCCCGATCCCGATATCGACCATGGCGTTCCGGACGGCCTCGGCCTCGATGCCCCGGCGCGCGATAGCCCGGAGCGTGCCGAGATGGACATCGTCCCAGCCCGTATAGAGGCCGCTCCTGATCCCCTCGCGCATCCCCGACGTCGAGAGGACGACGCCCGAGATCCCCATCCGCCCGTAGTGGCGGTAGACCGGCGGCTTCCATCCGAAGTAGTCGAAGATGTAGCGCTGCCTTCCGGTGTTCGCGATATGGTCCTTCCCGCGGATGACGTGGGTGATCCCGAGCAGGTGGTCGTCCACCGCGACCGAGAAGTTCATCAGCGGGAAGACCGTGGCGTCGACCCTCGGGTGGAGGGGTGAGTTCACGATCCGCATCGCCGAGTAGTCCCGCATCGCCGGGTCCGGGTGGGCGAGATCCGTCTTCACCCGGACGGTCACGTCGCCCTCGTAGAACTCGTTGTCCAGCATCCGCTGCCAGAGGTCCAGGTTCTCCTCGACCGTCTGCTCGCGGCAGGGGCAGGCCTTCCCCTTGAGTTTGAGTTCCCTGAACCGCTCGGAGTCACAGACGCAGACGTAGGCGCCCCCAAGTTCGATGAGTTTCCGGCAGAGGTCGTAGTAGATATCGAGCCGGTCGCTCTGGTAGAAGATATCGGTGATCCCGAGGCCGAGCCACTCGATATCCTCGCGGACCATATCGTAGGCCTCGGGGTCGACCCTCCGCGGGTCGGTATCCTCGATCCGGAGGACGTACCGGCCGCCGTAGCGCCGGACGTAGTAGTCGTTCAGGATCGAGGCGCGGGCGTGGCCGAGGTGCAGCGGCCCGCTCGGGTTCGGCGCAAACCGCATCACCACGCCGTTCTCGGCGCCCTCGAGAGCAGGAAGCTCGCGCGTGTGCTCGTGCGTCTCGGAGAGTTCCGCGAGGAGTTCGGGGGCGATCGTCTCGAGGCGGTTCTTCCTCTCCGCCGGGGTCATCGCCGCCACCTCCGCGATCGCCTTTCCTGCCAGGGGGCCGAGTTCCCGTGCCCGGCTCCGGTACTCGGGATGCTTGCCGAGCACCGTGCCGATGACCGTCCCGCTCTTGGGGGCCGCGTCGTGCTTCACGGCGTTCTGCAGGGCGTAGATGAGGAGCAGGTGCTCGAGATCGGCGTCCATGGTCTCAGTAGCCCCGGGCAATGAAGTAATCGGCGATCTCTCCGAGCAGGCGCTTCTCCTCCGAGTCCGGGAGGATCGCGAGCGCCTCTTTCGCGACGGTGGCCCGCTCGACGGCTTTTGCCCTGACGGCATCGATGATGCCCGCGTCCTTGAGCTGCGCGATCAGGCCCTCGATCTCTTCGGCCGAGAGGCTCCGCCGGTACCGGGCAAGGTCGATCCCCTTCTCGCGCGCAAGGATCGCGATCAGGGTCTGCTTCCCCTCCCGGATATCCGACGCCTGGTCCTTGCCGCTCTTCTCGGTGCTCGCGAGAAGGTCGATAAGGTCGTCCTGGATCTGGAAGGCGACGCCGCTGTTCACCCCGAACTGGTAGAGGGCGTCGGCCTGGATCGGGTTTGCGCCCGCCAGGATCCCGCCGATGGCGGCGGATGCGCCGTAGAGCACGCCGGTCTTCTTGCTGACCATCTCGAGATACTCGATCTCCGCGACATCGTTCCGCTTCTCGAACGCCATATCCATGCTCTGCCCCTCGCAGATCTCGGCGCACGTCCGGGCGAGCATCTTCGTCGCGCGGACTTTCGCAAGGTCGTCCGCCTCCGAGAGGCAGATGAACTCGAACGCCTTCGCGTAGAGCACATCGCCTGCAAGGATCGCGGTCGGTTCGTCCCAGACCGTGTGGACCGTCGGAACCCCGCGCCGGGTGACGTCCCCGTCCATGATATCGTCATGGATGAGGGTGAAGTTGTGCGTCAGTTCAAGCGCGAGGGCCGCAGGGATCAGGTCGTCGGAGGAGCCTTTCCTCACCGCCTCTGCGGCGAGGATGACGACCGCCGGGCGGAGCCTCTTCCCACCCGCAAGCAGCAGGTGGGCGCTCGCCCGGAAGAGGTCGCCGTGGACGTCTCCGAAGTAGCGGTTGATCACCTTGTCGATCCGGTCAGCATTCTTCTCCAGGTAATCTTCAAGCGTCGTCATGCCGCCTCTCCTACTTAATCAGCACCTTCTGCCCGTTCCTCATGACATGGAGGTCGTTCCCGAGGGTGTACCCGAGCTCCTCCGCGAACTTCGCGTAGGCCCCGGTCATCCCGATGTCGCCGTGCGACGGGATGATGTGCTGGGGGTTCAAGAGGTGCAGGAACTCGTAGTGGTCCTCCTTGTAGGCGTGACCCGAAACGTGCAGTTCATCGAAGATCCGCACGCCCGCCATCTTGGCGCGGGCCTCGACCAGGTAGCGCTGGCCGTAGTTCATCGGGTTCGGGATCACCTTCGCCGAGAAGAGGATCTTATCGCCCTTCTCCAGCTTGTAGGGGGTGTCGCCCATCACGATCCTCGTGAGGATCGCGCCCGACTCTCCCTGGTGGCCGGTGACGATCGGGAGGAACTTGTCCTTCCCGGTCTTCATGATCCGGCGCAGCGTCCTGTCCACGGTCCTGCGGTTGCCAAACATCGAGAGCGACTCGGGGAATCCGACCAGTTTGAGCTGTTCGGCCGCAGAACTGTAACGCTCCATCGACCGGCCGAGCAGGACCGGCTTTCGGCCGATCTCGTGGGCGCACTCGGCGATCGTCTTGACACGGGCGATGTGCGACGAGAACGTCGAGACGAAGAGAGCGCTCTTGTCGTCCTCGTAGCTCGTGATGGTGTCCCTGACAAGGTCCCGCGCGATCCGCTCGCTCGGGCACCGGCCGTTATCGGCGATGTTGACGCTCTCCGTGATGAGGGCGATCACGCCTTCCTTCCCGATCTGGCGCAACCGCGCGAAGTCCGGCGGCTCCCCGATCACCGGTGTCCGGTCGAGTTTGAAGTCGTTTGCGTAGATGACCGCACCCTGCGGGGTGTGCAGGACCGGGAAGACCGTATCGATGATCGAGTGCTGGGCCCGCACGAACTCGAGCGTCAGGTGCGGGGAGATGGTGTAGCGCTGCCCGGCCTTCAGGGCGAAGAGCTTATTGTTCACCCCGAACTTCTGCTCCCCTGCAATCTGCTGCCGGATCAGTTCCGAAGTATAGGGCGTGCTGATGATGGGCGCATTGTAGCGGTGCGCGAGTTTCGGAATCGCACCGATATGGTCCAGGTGCCCGTGCGAACAGACGATCGCCTTGACACTCCCCTCTACCGCATTCATGATGGTGTCATCAGGAATGGCCTTCATCTCGATCAGGTCCAGGGAATGCATGTTCTCGATATCAGCATCCTCGTGGATCATCACCTGGTCGAGGCGCAGGCCCATATCAAAGATGACAATCTCTTTGCCGCAGCGGACGGCAGTCATATTTCTGCCGACTTCGTTATACCCGCCCACTGCTATGATCTCAATATCCATGTAGCCTCCAAATTCTGGATGGTTCTGTGTTGTTCAGTCGCTGGTCTCAATCATCTGCCGGGTCAATCCGGTGATATACGTCCGTGCGTGCGCGAGATCCCCGACTGTGCGGGACCCCGTCAGGAACATCGCGACCGCGAGTTCCTGGTGTATCGCCTCGACGGCTGCAAAGAGAGCATCGTCGCTCTCCATGGCCGGTTTCAAGAGGGGGAGCGCCATGCCCCCGAGATCCGCCCCGAGTGCAACGGCTTTTGCGATATCGATCCCCGATCGCAGACCGCCCGTTGCTATGATCGGGCCGCCGGTCCTCTTCACCTCACAGAGGCTCACCACGGTCGGTATGCCCCAGGAGAGGAAGGCCTCCCCGAGATCGGCAAGACGGGAATCGGTCGCCCGCAGGCATTCTATCTTTGCCCAGGACGTCCCCCCGTAGCCGCCGATATCGATGGCGCTTGCTCCTGCTCCCCAGATTGCCCTTGCAGTTCCGGCAGCCATGCCGGAGCCGGTTTCCTTCACGATGACCGGGCGGGAGAACTCCTCGCAGAGGGTGCGGAGCGCTTCAAGGCTCCCCTCTGCATTGTGATCGCCTTCCGGCTGAATCGCTTCCTGAAGCGAATTGAGATGGATGGCGATCGCCTGTGCGTCGATCATCTCGACGGCCCGTTCCGCCCACTCGATGCCGTGGTCGCGGAGCTGGATGATCCCCAGGTTCGCGCAGAGGAAGGCATGCGGCGCCTCCTCGCGCACGATGGTGAAACTCCCTTCCAGTTCGGGCTTCTCCAGTGCCGCTCGCTGAGAACCGACGCCCATACCGAGGTTGAACCGTTCGGCCGCACGTGCAAGCCGCCGGTTCACCTCGAGGGTGTCCGGATGTCCTCCGGTCATCGCTGCAATGAAGAGGGGGGAACCGAGTGTCGCGCCGAGGAACCCTGTCCCGGTATCGATCGCGTCCATGTCGCATTCGGGAAGGGCGTTATGGACCAGCCTGACGTCGGAGAATCCGGCATCGCCGGCCTCGATGGGCTTTTCGGCGCAGATGACCAGGTGGTCCCGTTTCCGTGACGACGTAACGGTCTCTTCCGTCATGGCGCACTCCTTCCGATGGTCGTTCCCCCGTGCCCGGTGCCGTCAAGGAACCGGTCAATCTTTGATACGTGGAATATATGCGACTCGATCCCGGCGTCGGCGAGCGCGAGGAGTTCCATGATCTTCCCCCGCATGCCTCCGGTGACGTCGGTGTTCCCCGACCCGCCGATATCGAGTGTCTCTACAATCTCCCGGTCGATGCGCGGAACGACCTCGCCGTTCTGCAGGACGCCGGGAACGTCCGTCGCAAGCCCCACGCGCCTGCTTGCGAGGTCTGTCGCAAGCCGGGCCACCAGTTGATCGCCCGATACGATGCAGGACCCCTTCAGGCGGTCCATCACCACGTCGCCGTGCAGCACGGGCACAATACCGTGTTCTGTCATTTCGGCGATATGGCGGGTCTCAAACGAGACCAGACGGCCGCCTTCGGCAAGACCGAGGTCGAGGGGGTGGATGCCGATCGCCTCGACCCCCGCCTCCCGCAGGGCGCCGACGACCGCGGCGTTCAGGCTTGAGACCGCCGCGTGTGTCTCATACACGCCGGGGACGTTCTCCCCGGTCAGGCCTTCCGCGATCCGGTAGCGCCGGGCCTCCGGGTGCCCGCACGACCCCGCACCGTGGACGAGGACGAGTCCCGTGGCTCCCCGTGCGGCGAGCTGTGCCGCGATCTTGCGCAGGCGGTCGTGATCGATGGCGCATTCCCCCGACTTGTCGGTGATCACGCTGCCTCCCAGTTTCAGTACCACGGTCTCAGTCATGCTTCTCTTTTCTCGCGCCGTCCGTATCTATGGTGGTGATGATTGCTTTGCCCTCGCAGGCCTCGATGGCCCCGGCAACCCGGCTCTTCGCACGCCGGGGGCAGAGGGCGATGATGCACCCGCCGCCGCCGGCGCCGGTGATCTTCGCGCCGTAGGCGCCGCTCGCCCTCGCCGCAAGCATGAGTTTGCTGCTTGTGGGGTGGCCCACACCCAGCGCCTCCAGGAGGGCGTTGTTCATGTCCATGTACTGCCCGAGTTCCTTCGGGTTATTGATGCTGTGCAGAGCCGCAAGGGTCAGCGCCCCGATGGCGTCGATGATCGGGTTCGCGACATCCGGATGCTTCTTCTGCAGGCTCCCGACCTGCTCCACCATCTTTGCGGTGCTGTGCGGCACCAGGGTATTGCCCACGACGAGCTGCAGGCCCTGCGGCGGGAGCCTCCTCTTCGAGTCGCCGGTGATGAGCACCATCCCGCCGTTCGTCGAGACGTAGGTGTCGGTCGGGCTTGCCCTTCCGTTCTGGACCTTCTTCTCGATATTGAACGCGATATCCGCGATCTCGTCACGGGTGCGGCCGATCTCGAACTCGTCGTTGATCGCACAGAGGGTTGCCACCGTCACCGCGGCCGAAGAGCCGAGGCCCGAGGAACTCTGGAGCTGGGAGTGGACGTAGACGCTGCCCCGGACACCCATCCTCCGGAAGCATTCATCGATATAGGGTGACTTGGGACGGGTGGGGTTTCGCGACTTCCTCACCGTGACATAGACACGGGGTTTTATCGCCATCGCGACGCCCGGTTTTCCATAGACCACGGCATGCTCTCCGAAGAGGAAAACCTTGCCCGGGGCGCTCCATGTTGCCAATCAGACCACCGCTATCGCAGCATACCCCACTACCTGATCGAGATCCTCCGTCACGTCGCCGCTCGTCGTATACCGCAACAGCTTCCCCTGCGTCGCACCGAGCGACCGGCAGGCGATAGACATCGTCGCGATCGGGCCGTAGCCGCAGACCGTAGCACCGGTCTCCTGGAGCCGCCGGTAAAACTCCGGCACGTCCAGGGTTCCGAGGGCCTCGATAGCATAGAGGTCGTGCTGCCGGGCCGTCGCGTCCGGGACATAGTGCGAGAAGTCGCTTGAGGCGACGAACCGCACGTTCCTTCCCGTGCGCTCGATCGCTTTGAGCACCTTCCCTGCAAGGGCGGTCGCCGCTTCGTACCGCTGGTCTCCTACGAGGACGGGGACAACCCGCGCCCGCGGGAACCGGTACTTGATGAACGGCATCTGGACCTCGATGGAGTGCTCGCTCCGGTGCGATAACTCGTCGATCGCGATATCCAGTGCATCGACGAACTCCGTATCAACGTCGACGAGACCGAGAGGCGTCTCCCACGGCACCGCGGAGGCACAGGTCATATACCCCCGGTGGCTCGGCCCGAAGACCAGAAACGTGCCGTCAAAATCAGGCGGGATGGTTGAGAAAGCACATGCTGCCGTCTCCCCCGAATAGACATAGCCTGCATGGGGGGAGACAATCCCCCGGGCGTCGATGCCCGGGGCCCTCTTCTGGAAGAATGACTCCAGCAGTTGCTCCAGATGCCTGGGCTCGGCAGGATAGAACATTCCCGCTACACTGCATGGGCGCATATCCATCAAGGTCGAGCTCTTGTGCCTTCTATCTTATAACTCTGTCTCAAAGTCTTCGGGAGTGAGCGACGTGGCAACACCGCGCAGGCGGAGCATCTCTCTGGTCAGGAGGTAGTAGATCATCGAGAGCGCTTTCCTGCCCTTGTTGTTTGTCGGGATGACCAGGTCGACGTACTTGGTCATGTTGTTGGTGTCGCAGAGCGCGACGATCGGGATACCCGCCTGGACCGCCTCGGTGATCGCCTGGGAGTCGCCGATCGGGTCGGTCACAACGACCACGTCGGGCTCGATGTACTTGTTCAGGCGCTGGTTGGTGAGCATGCCCGGGATGAACCGGCCGATGACCGACATGCCGCCGATGGTCTCGGCGAACTTCTTTGCCGGGTACTGGCCATACTGCCGGGAGGTGACGATCAGGATCTTTGCGGGGTCGTACTGCGAGAGGAACTTCGCTGCAGTCTTGATCCGCTCGTCGGTCGCCTGGATGTCCAGAATATAGAGCCCATCGCCGCGGACGCGGTAGATGAACTTCATCATGTCCTTGCTCTTCTGCTGGGTGCCGATGTGCACGCCGGCTGCGAGGTACTCTTCAACGGGCACCAGTGGTTCTTTCAGTTCAATCTCGAGTTCGTTTCCAGTCAAGTTAGATCAGCTCCTCTATACGTATCAGTTCGTTCAGTTTGGCTATCCGTTCTCCGCCGACTGCGCCGGTCTTGATGAAGATGCACCCGAACGCGGTCGCAAGGTGCGCGATCGTCGCGTCGGTGGTCTCCCCGGACCGGTGGCTCATGACGGTCTCCATGCCGCTCTCCCGGGCGAGGTGGATCGCCTCGAAGGTGTCGGTGAGTGTTCCGATCTGGTTCGGCTTGATCAGCACGCAGTTTGCCGCTTCGGTCTCGATACCCTTCGTGATCCGCTCGACGTTGGTCACGAAGAGGTCGTCGCCGCAGATCAGGCAGCGGTCGCCGACCTGGTCGGTCAGTCCGGCAAACGCCTCGAAGTCCTCCTCAAAGAGGGGGTCTTCGATGTAGACGAGGTTGTAGCGGTCGACGAGATCGGCCATGTAGGCGATCTGGTCTTCGCTGGTCCGTACGGCATCCCGGTAGCGGTAGCGCTCGCCGTCCCAGAGTTCGCTCGCCGCGACGTCGACGCCCATCCGGACCTCGACGTTCGTCTCGTCGGAGACCGTGGCGATCGCTTCGCTGATGATCTCGAATGCCTCGGTATCGGAGATCGCCGGCGCCCAGGCACCCTCGTCGCCTTTGCCGGAGAGTTTGCCCCGCGCCTGCAGGATCTTCTTCACCGTCTTGTGCACGGCGGCGTTCACGAAGACGCCTTCCGTTGCACCGGACGCTCCGGTGGGGACCACCAGGAACTCCTGGATCGACGTGGCATTCGGGGCGTGCGCGCCGCCGCCGATGACGTTGCCGAGCGGCAGGGGCGTCTCGCTCGCAAACGCGCCACCCAGGTAGCGGAAGAGCTCCAGGTTCAGTGACGATGCAGCCGCCTTTGCACACGCGAGAGAGAGTGCTACGGCGACGTTTGCACCGATCGAACTGAAGTCCGGCGTGCCGTCGTTCTCCCGGAGCAGTGCGTCGAATGTGATCTGATCGCGGGTGTCTTCACCGATGAGCGATGGAATCAGGTTTTTCCGTGCATCCTCGATAGCCTCACGCGGCGGCCGCACCTTCGCTTCGTAGGTCCCGGTGCTCGCACCGCTGGGAGCCGCTGCCCGTCCGAAACCGCTCTCCGTGTAGATCTCGGCCTCGACGGTCTCGTTTCCGCGGCTATCCAGGATTGTTCTCAGGGTTATCTGTTCGATGGTCGTCATCAGATCACTACTTTCTCTTCACGGTTATAGGGATCACGTCCAGATCAAACTCTTCGAGTGCGATCTCAAGCGGCTCAGTTCTGGTCGTGTTAATCAAAACCGGTGCACCCATCGATATCTGCAGAGCACGAGCCCCTATGATCCGCGCTCGTTCATATCGGGTATACGATTCCATCGTGCGCCTCAAAATCATTAATAATAAATGGGGTCGCTGAGATTTGAACTCAGGTCACAGCATCCCGAACGCCATAGGATAGTCCAGGCTACCCCACGACCCCTCATTGATACGGATTCAGGTCCTCCACAAGTTCTTTGTGTGTCAGCAGCATCCGCCTGCAGCAATAACGCTCCAGGCCGAGATCGTCGAGGATCCTCGCTGGATCCTCGCCTGCATCTCGTCGCTCCTTGAACTCCTTCCAGGCTGTAGAGACGACCTTACCGCATGTAAAACATCGTACGGGTATCATACAAGTTGTCCTGCATCCCTTATATGTCTTTTGCTCAACGGTAGGATTTCTGGAACTTTGCGCGTGCACCGCGGCCGTGCGGCTTCTTGGTTTCCTTCTGCCGCGAGTCGTTGACGAGCAGCGTCCGGTCGTACGCGAGGAAGGCGTCCTTGATTGCAGGGTCGTTGTGCCATTCCACAATCCCGCGCGCAAGCGCCGTCCGGATTGCCTCGGCCTGGCCCATTATGCCGCCGCCGGCAACATCGATCGCGGCGTCGACACCGTCGAGCGCGTTCGGCATCAGCAGCAGCGGCTCGGCGATCTTCAGCCTGATCAGCTCTGTCCCGTAGACCTCCAGGGGCACAGAGTTGATGCGGACCCGGCCGTTGCCGGGCTTTAAGGTCGCGCGGGCAATTGCCGTCTTTCTCTTACCGCTTGTATTGATAATCTTTGCCATTCCATCACCCTGTTTAGTACTTTGCTCCGAGGTTGGTGCTGATTGCCCCGACGGTCACATATCTCGGGCTGCTCAGCCGGCTGATGTGGGCCGCCTCGAGGGTCTCCGTCTCCATCCCGACGAACTCCGTCGGCACGCCGACGTAGGTCTTGATCCGCTTGAACGCGGCGATACCGCGCTCGCGCTTGTAGGGGAGCATCCCGCGGATGGTCCGCTTGACGATGTGGTCGGGCCTGCGCGGGAAGAACGGGCCGCCCTCGCGGGATCCGCGCTCGCGCTTCGTGGTGTAGTGCTCAATAACCTGCGCCCGGCTCCCGGAGATGATTGCCTTCTCCGCATTCACGATGGCGATCTCTTCGCCCGCGAGCGCACGCTGCGCGACGATGCTGGCCATTCTTCCGAGCAGCAGTCCATCTGCATCGATTACTGTAACCATTCGTCTCACCTGAGGATCCGTACCCTGCTCCCCGTCGGGTTGTCCCGGACGAGGTCCTCGATAGTCATGCACGTCCCGTTGGCGCCCGTGATCTTGCTCACGGCGGCCTCGGAGAAGTCCAGCGCGGCGATCTTCACCGGCAGGGTGAGCGCACCGCTGCCGAGCACCTTGCCCGGCACCAGAATCGTCTCGCCTTCCTGCGCGTAGCGGTCGATCTTGCTGAGGTTCACCTCGGCGTAGTTCTTCCGGGGCGCGTCAAGCCTCCGTGCTATCTCGCGCCAGATCTTCGCCTCATTTACCCGCGACGCATCCTTGAGCGTCACAATGAGGGCGGTCAGCCGGGGGTTTGATTTCTTCTCTGCTGTCTTGGTCATTCAGTCCCCTCTCCCGTTATCTCGTTCATCACGTCTACCAGGTCGTCTGATGCTTTCTGGATATACTGTAGCGCTCTCTCGATGATCTCCCGAACGGGCATCGAGCCGTCGCTCTCCACCACAAAGATGAATCTGTTCGCGTCGGCGTTGATATGGATAGCCGCCTCACTCCCGATCCCGCCGGCAAGGCACGCCCGCTCACAGAGCCTGCAGAGGGAGCAGAACTCCTCCCGGCCGGCGATGACGCGGACTCTGCCCTGTCCTGTCTCGAGGACATGGCGCGGGCACTCATCGACGCACATGCCGCACCCGTCGCACCGCTCATCGACGGTGATCTCCGGGTAGTTCTTGTAGCCGCAGGCGGTCGTCGCCTGCCACTTGGCATGTTCCTTCCCGGTGCCGACGGTTGCCTGCGCCTCGAGCACGATCTTCTGGTCCTCGGCGAGGTCGATGATGGGAATATTCGCCTCTGCCGGCGCGGCGTCGGGGTCCTGGGGTATGAGGTCGCTTGAGGTGACCGTCTTCGGGCCCTCGACGGAGAGCGTGTAGGTGGCAGTGCAGGCTGAGCAGCCGGCGCCCTCGCAGGTACACTCGCTGCGCGGCTTGTAGACCTTCAGATCGGTCCGCAGGGGGATGAGCCCCAGCCGGTGCGCCAGCATCTCATCGAAGAGGACGCTCGTGTTGTCGTAGATGCGAACATCTTCGATGGCGAGTGTCGGCACCTCGCTGATCATCGCCCGCCTGAACATGTTGGCGAACGATGTGGATACGCCGCTGATGGTGAATTTGGCGACTCTCTCGTCCAGTCGAGAAAACGCTATCTCCATTACACTCTCCTTCCTCTCCGGCCGCCCTTGCCGCGGATGCTGTCGTGGGGCACCGGGGTGACGTCTTCGATGCGGCCGATCCGCATCCCTGCACGGGCGAGAGCACGGATTGCTGCCTGAGCGCCGGGGCCGGGACTCCGCTGTTTGCCGCGGCCGGGTGCGCGCACCTTGACGTGGACGCCGACGATTCCCTTGTCGCGGGCGTTCTGTGCGACCTGGATTGCCATCTGCATGGCTGCGTAGGGCGAGCTCTCGTTCCTGTCCTGCTTCACGACCATGCCGCCGCTGCTCTTGGTGACCGTCTCGGCTCCGGAGAGGTCGGTGATGGTGATGATGGTATTGTTAAAGGAGGCAAAGATGTGCGCGATGCCCCATTTCTCTTCTGCCATGGTATTACCTCACTCCTGCGCGAGCGATGCGGCTTCTCTCGGGATGAACGTCGTTCGTGAGCGGGGAGGGGCCGTAGTAGGCGATCTCCGCTTCCTCAGCCCTTGCGACCCGGTAGCCCGGGACGGTTACCCGGCGGCCGTTAATCGCGATGTGGCCGTGGACGATGAACTGGCGGGCCTGCTTGGGGGAGCGTGCGAACCCCTTGCGGAGGACGAGCGTCTGGAGGCGGCGGTCGAGTTGCTGCTCGACTTTCAGCGCGAGGACGTCGCCGATATCGGCGCTCTCGCCTACGAGGCCGTAGCGGTAGAGGTGGTTGATGAGCTCGTCCCGCTTCTTCTGGTAGTCCTCGGTGATGCCTCCCGACCGGAGTGCTACGAGTTCACGGGCGGCGGCGCGGTACTTCCGCAGCACGCTCTGGGCCTTCCAGAGTTCGCGCTTGTTCCGCAGACCGTAGTCGATGATGAGGCGCTTCTCGTCCTCAAGCCTTGTCTTCTCGAACCGCCGCTTGGGCGTCGCATACTGCTTGTGGTTCTGTCCGGGGTATCCCATTCAATCACCCAATTAGTTCTTCTTTCTCTTGACGCCGACGGTCGTGCCCGTTCTTCCGGTAGACTTGGTGCGCTGGCCGCGGACCTTCTGCCCTGTCTCGTGCCGGATGCCGCGGTAGCTGCGCATCTTGCGCATGCGGTTGACGTCTTCCTCGTTCATCATGGAGAGATCGGTGCCGAGGAGGTGCCGGGCTTCTCCGGTGTAGACGTCTTTCTTGCGGTTGACCATCCAGGTGGGCACCTGCTCAATGTAGGTGTCGACTGCGCTGGCGATGCGTGCGACGGACTCGTCGTCCATCTTGCCGAGTATGGCAAGGGGGTCGACCCTGGCAAGGGCGGCGATGGTGCGCGAGGTGTGCGGACCGATGCCCTTGATGCCGGTCAGCGCGATGTGAACGGCCTTGGTTCCGTCGAGATCGGTGTTCCTGACTCGAACAAAGTACTTTATCTCTTCTTCATCCATGTGATCGCCTCATCATCGACGTTGTCGGTGAAAGCGCTGAGGGAGGGATTTGAACCCTCGAGTCCCAGGGGGACACAGGTTTAGCAAACCTGCGCCATACCAGGCTTGGCTACCTCAACATAGAACTTCGCATCTTTCGATACTCGCAGCACGCGGGTGCTGCTCCAGACACAGCATTCTATGACTTGTGCCTATTGATTTTGGTACGGCAGACTAATAATAATTGTGGTGGTCCGGGACCGGGATGGTGGGCGGTCCTGACCTCCTCAGGGGTCACTGCGGGCGGGTCCCGGATCTGTCGCCTTCGCATCTTCGTGTGAGGTCTCCATTGCCAGGCCCCATGTGAGTTGATGGTAACGAGATGGCGGTGCGGTCTCACGCGAAGCCGCGAAGGCCGCGAAGGGAGTTATCGACTGTTACCGCCGATCTTCGCGCTCTTCGCGGCTTCGCGTGAGGCTATGTACTATACCTCTGCAACCTTGAACATCGAGTCCTGTCAGGGAGCCCGGGCACGCTCGACCCCGCTCCCGATCAACCCCGACGCTACGATGGGGAGAGCGATCGTGGCGTCGCAGAAGCACTGGACCCGCGGGGACTCCGGCGCCTCCTTGCCCCAGCTGATCGCCTCCTCAAACGTGCACCCGGAGAGCCCGCCCCAGTGGGGGGCGTCGGTGGTGTACTGAATGGCGTAGGCGTGTCCGCCAAGTTGCTGGTCGTGGATGGAGGCGATGACCTGGGTCTGCTGGATGAAGTTCTTCGGGAC
>DALN01000120.1 GCA_002499455.1 Methanoculleus sp. UBA77
TCCTGTGATCTCTTTATCTGATGGACCTCGTCATCGGGAAGGCCGGCGACCAGGATGTCGCCATCGATGCGCAGGAACTGGTCACGGGGCGGACCTGTATCATCGCGCAGTCGGGTGCCGGGAAGAGCTGGGGCATTGCGGTCCTCTGCGAGCAGCTCCTCGAGGCGCGGGTGGGGTTCTGCCTCATCGACACGGAGGGGGAGTATGCCTCGCTCAGGGACCGGTTCCCGCTCCTCTGGATCGGCACCGGCGCGGGGTGCGACGTGGAGCTCGGGCGGGCGAATATCAGGGACCTGATGCAGGACGCGATCTGCTCGCGGAAGGCGGTCCTCTTCGACGTCTCGGAAGCCCCGGATATGCGGCTTGAGGCGGAGAAGCTCGCCGTTATCCTCTATGATCTCGAGACTCGCTTGAAGCAGCCGTATCTCCTGATCGTCGAGGAGGCGGACAAGTTCATCCCCCAGTCAGGGGAGTCCGCCGCAAAGATCGAGGAGATCTCCCGTCGGGGGCGCAAGCGCGGGCTCGGCCTCCTGGTCGCGACCCAGCGGCCGTCGCTCGTGGCAAAGAACGTCCTCTCGCAGTGCAACAGCCAGATCATCGGGAAGCTCTCGATCGAGAACGACCTCAAAGCGGTCAGCATCTTTTTTTCGTCCAAAAAAGAGGCCGCCGGGCTTGCGGAGCTCGAGCCCGGGGAGTTCTTCGTGATGGGGGGGCTCGCCCGGGAGCGGGTGAAGATGCGTTTCCGTGCCCGGCTATGCGAGCACCGGGGTCTGACCCCCCGCCTTGAGGCCGCAGAGCCGGTCGCCCCCGGACCCTGCGCCGGGTCGCGGAAGACCCCCTCCCCCGCCGGGGAGACCCCGGCACGCCCCTGCGACGAGCCGGAGGATACCCCTGCCCCGGCGGGCGATGCCGTGGTCCCGGTCCTCCTCAGGGAGGAGGCGCTCGATATCGCGAAGGGAAAGCGGAAACGCCGGTTCTTCGTCCTCGAACCCGAGGAGCGGATCGTCTCGGCCGAGCGGGTCTACCGGCCGCTGTACCGCCTGGAGGTCCGCTACGTCGGCGGGCTGATCCGGAAGGCGACGAGGGCGGCGTCGTTCGTCGTCGACGGTGAGACCGGCTGCATCGTCGAGCTCGACCGGGGCCTGAAGGTCCGGCCGGGGTTCTCGGAGCTCCTGGGGCTCGACGAGGCCGCGGTGAGGGTCGTCACCGGGCTTGCGAACGGCGGCTCCACGCTGACCGAGATCGAGGCCGAGACGCATCTTGCGCCCGCCACGGTGAAGAAGGCGGTGAAATCCCTCAAGACGGCGAAACTCGTCACGGAGATGAAGACGGTCGGCGAGACGCTGGTCTACGTCCCCCTTCTCGAGACGGAGGTCCCGCCCCTCTCTGCCCTCCGGCCGGGGGCGGACCTCCCGATGGAGCCGCTCCGGGAGGACCCACCGGCGGCGAAGGTGAAGGAGGCCTCGCTCCGGACCGTCCTGAAGGGGCTTGAGCCGACAGCGGAGATCGTCGGTCTCCGGACGTTCTACTACCCGGTCTACCGGATCGGGTTCGCGTCGGAGCGCGGGAGCCGCTCGATCCTCCTCGACGGCTGCACGGGGAAGGAGCTCCTTTTCCCGGTCACCTGACCGGAGCGCTTATCCTCTCCGGGGTCGACGATCTCTCCATGCCCCCGCCGGCCGCGGGCCGGGAGGGGAAGAAGGTGAATGAGCGATGGATTCATACCGGTGCAATCTCTGCGGCTACGTCTACAACCCCGCTATCGGCGACTCCGCCCATGGCGTCAAGCCGAACACGGCCTTCGAAGACATCCCGGACACCTGGCGGTGCCCACGGTGCGGTGCGCCGAAGAGCCGGTTTACAAAGATATAAGGGGAGCAGTCCGGGGCCGGGCCCCTGCGGCATCTTTTTTGGGGTTCTCCGGATATTCTGGGGCATTGGAAATCACCCGTCCGGCATGCGCCGCATAACGGAAACCATTATGGACTCCTGCTCTGAAGTAGTGTATACCTCGGCCGCGTGAGAGGAGGGAGCACAACGATGCCGTCTGCCCAGAAGAAGAGGATCTACAACCCTGTAACCGGCAAATATTACGAGATCCGGCAGCATTCAAGTAAGTATGGGACTGCCGGCCAGATCCAGGGTTTATGGAGTTCAAAAAAGAAAAAGCCCTCAAAATAACCTATTTTGGAGAGTGTCAGCATCCCTGGAAATGTCTGGTTCATCGATACGAACGTCCTTGCACACTGGGTGCTCGGTGAGGGGGGTGTCCTGGAGTTTCTTTGCGAAAAATTGGAACTTCCCTGTGATTTCTCCAGCGTGTATATTGCACGGTATCGAACGTCACTGGAGTTCATCAACGAGATTATGCAGCAACGAAAAAACGGGCTGTCGGATGAATTCTATGTGTCTGCGCTGGCAACGAACGAACTTTTTTCGGCCATACGCGATGAGGTGCGCAGCATTCTCCTGTTCAAAGGGGGCATCCCTATCTCGCGGTGGCGCGACTCCCGGAACAACCCCGATATCCCTGAAGAATGCTATGAGCATCTCTATGGACTGACGCTCGCTTCATTCGATACGCTCTTTGAGAACCATGGGGTCACCATCATTCCGGAGGCCTCGCCCTGGGAAGACGCTACCTATTGGTCCATTTGTTCCTCGATTCTCTTCCTGATCCGTGAATCCAGGACCCAGGATGCGATGTTGCTGACGACCGCAATTCTGAACCGGGCGGATAACTTTGTCACTCTGGATACTCCACTCATCCGCTCCGCGAAGCGGGTTCTGCGTGACGAGTACAACCTGCACCTGATCAACCCAACAGAGGGACTGCAGGTGCTCAGGGGAAACACTTCCCCTTTGATGGGAAGGTAGTCGAGAACCGGACTCCCTCATCCGAACCGGACTGTGGTTTTCCCTGCCGGTTGTCTCAGAGGGTGGATTCCTGTTGCACCGATCCCGAAATGTGACGGAAGCAGTGTTCGTCGCTCACGGTGACCTTGCCGGCAGGAACATCGTCCCCGACCTCCCGACCGGAGTACTTATCATCCCGGGGATACATGGGCGCCGTGCCCCCGTCGATGTTGCGGCCGGTCGGGGCGGTGAGGTGGAGAGATGATGGATTCATACCGGTGCGGACTCTGCGGCTACGTCTACAATCCCAGGGCCGGGGAGCCCGCCCGTGGTGTCGAGCCCCGCACAACCTTTGAGGATCTGCCCGGGACCCGGGCGTGCTCCCGGTGCGGTGCGGAGAAGAGCCTGTTCAAGAAGGCGTGAGGGGCAGGTTCCGGACTGTTTTCCCTGCGGTGGGGTGACGCTCAACCACCCCACCGGAAGACCCGGAGCCCCTCCCTGCGGCCGTGACCCGGATAAATGCTCCGTCCCGCTAGCAGAACCGGCCGTCCGACCGCACGGTCCGGGGGTCATCGCCGGCGGTGGCCAGCCACCCGGCCCGTTCATCGGGGTAGGCGTCGAA
>DALN01000132.1 GCA_002499455.1 Methanoculleus sp. UBA77
GATGAGAGCCGCATCCGCCATCGATGCGGCGTAGAAGAGCGGGGCCAGCCGCTCGGGATACCGCGATGGCTCGATGATGGTGACGGTGTCCTCGCCCTTCTTCAGGTTATAGAACGTGATATCGGAGTCCGTGCCCTTCTTCCCGAGGTCCTTGGCATACCCCGCGGGTCCCAGCACGGCAACATTCAGATTGCCCATATGGCAGAGAGGTTTGACGGCTCATCGTATCAGACTTACCCAGATCACCTTTCAATCCGGTCAACCGGCATCTCCGGAAACCCATCGCGCGGCATTACACAACATACATTTAATAAAGTAAAGTATCCTTTATTTAAGAGAGAATGTCCGGAATCCGGTTGATTGCAATTCCAATACTTATCTGCGTCCTTCTTGCCAGTATGGTTCTTGCCGTCGCCATCGGACCTACCAGCGTCTCGATCGCGTCGCTCTTCAGTCCGGAGACGGCAGGGATGATCGTCCGGGACGTCAGGCTTCCACGGGTGATCGCTGCAGCGCTGGTCGGTTGTGCGCTTGCCGTGGCAGGCACGGCCATGCAGGGACTGTTCAAGAACTCCATGGCGGATCCCTACATCCTCGGTACGTCGACCGGCGGGTCTCTCGGGGCCACGCTGTCCATAGTCTTCCTGGCGGGTGCAGGTTTGCCGGTTCTCGCATTCGCAGGGGCGGCAATCGCCACCTTTGCCGTCTACACTATCGCCCGCCAGGGCGGGAAGATTCCCGTCGAGACGCTCCTGCTCTCCGGCGTCGCCCTCTCCATGCTCCTCTCCGCGTTTCTCTCGTTCCTCATGTACACTTCCGGACGGAGCCTGCACCAGATCATGTTCTGGCTGATGGGAGGGTTCTGGAACGTCGCGTGGGACGATGTCTTCGTCGCCATCCTCATTCCGATCGGGTGCGTGCTCGTCTACCTCTATGCACGCGACATCAACATCATATCGCTCGGGGAGGAGGACGCGATCCATCTCGGCGTGGACGTCGAACGACTAAAGCGGATCCTCCTCTTTGCCAGCGCGTTCCTGACGGGCATAGCGGTTTCCATCGCAGGGGCAATCGGGTTCATCGGCCTGATCACTCCCCACGTGATGCGCCTGATCGTCGGGCCGGACCATCGCATCCTCTTTCCCGCAGCCGCCCTTGCAGGCGGGATCCTTCTCGTCTGGTCCGATACGCTCGCAAGGACGTTCGCGAACGACATGCCGGTCGGGATCGTCACCGCCTGTTTCGGCGCGCCGTTCTTCATCTACCTTCTCAGGAGCCGGATGAAAGCATGAAACCGGTCAACGTCATCGATATCGACGTCTCGTACGGCGCAAAGAAGATTCTTGAGACGATCTCGTTTTCTGCGGACAGGGGCGAGATCCTCGGGATCGTCGGGCCGAACGGGTCGGGAAAAACAACCCTGATCAAAACGATGAGCCGGATTGTCACCCCCGATTCCGGAGAGGTCCGTCTCTCCGACCAGGGCCTGAACACCTTCGGTTTTCGGGATCTGGCGCAACAGGTCGCCGTCGTGCCGCAGGAGATCTCGATCGGCTTTGCGTATACCGTCCGCGAGATCGTGGCGATGGGACGGCACCCCTACATAGGGAGGTTTGCCTCCGAGACACCGGAGGACCTGGAGATCTGCGACCGTGCCATGCACCTTGCAAACGTCACGCACCTCGCGGATTCGTCGGTCCACGAGATCAGCGGGGGCGAACGGCAGCGGGTGCTCATCGCACGGGCGCTCGCGCAGGACCCGAAGATCCTGCTGCTCGACGAAGCGACCTCGAATCTCGACATCAGCCACCAGATCGAGATCTTAAACATCATCAGAGGTCTCGCCGACAGTATCACGGTGATCAGCGTCTTTCACGACCTGAATCTGGCTGCATACTACTGCGACCGCCTGATCATGCTCAAAGATCGGAGGATCTATGCCGCAGGCCCGCCGGGGGATGTCCTGACCCGGGAATCGCTCAGCGCGGTATACGGGATCGATGCGCTGGTAAAACCCCATCCCTTGACAGGGAAGCCGTATATCCTCCCTACGTACAAATACGCCGCGAAACACCAGCCGGAACGGGGCGTGCACGTCGTCTGCGGCGGCGGGACGGGGTCCGATCTCCTCTACGCTCTCCACAAGGAGGGATTCCGGGTGAGCACCGGTGTGCTCAACGTTTTCGATACCGACTATGCAACCGCAACGGCATTGAACATACCCTGCGTTACCGAGGCACCGTTCAGCGCAATCTCTCCGGGCGCACGCGAAGACCTCGCGCGGTGCATCGCTGCCGCGGATGCGGTCGTCGTAACGGCAATGCCCGTAGGGCAGGGCAATATCGAGAACATCAGGATACTGGAAGGTTACCGGAATAAGCGGATTGTGCTCCTGAACGGCGACACGCACCGGTCCTTCCAGGACTGCACCGGAGGAGAGGCAGAAGCGATCATTTACGGGCTGCTTGAACGGGGGGCGGTCACGGCGGAGCGGATCGAGCAGGTCCTGCAGTTCCTTATGGGGTCGGCGTGACCCGCCGCTGCAGGATCGCGGGTACCGACCGGAGATGATGTGCAAGGGCGTGCCCGGGAAGCAAGAGGGGCGGGCATGGGCTGTTGCCGGTAGTCACATGGAGCCGGTCCGCTGTACGGCTCTGCGTGCCGGGTGCCCTCTCCTGGATCAACCGTATGCGCGCGGCGCCACCCCGGCTGGCGGATCCGGCACAGCCATCCCCCGCATTTCTCCGCGATAACGTCGTCAAATCGGGCCGGAAACTGCCCTGGAAGGCGCGCCGGCATCAGGGCGTCCGGGTGGAGAACCGGCCTGAATACAAATGAAAATTAGTTATTGAAGAATCAATTTGTAAAATTTTATTAAGTTATATCAAGTGTACTTGTACTAATGAAATCAAACGGTTTTAAAATCTCTATCGGGCTTATCATGCTCTCACTCATGCTCGTCGGCGTGGTGAGCGCGGCATACCCGATGTTTCACCACGACGGGCAACGAACCGGCTACGTCCCCGAAGACGGGCCGCAGAACAACACTATCCTCTGGAAGGCCAACCTCGGTGAGTTCGTCGGCGCATCACCAGTGGTGGATGGCGGCCGGGTCTACATCGGGGTCTGGCCGGACATGAACTTTGATTCCGAGGAGGAATATTACCTCTTCTGCCTGAATGCCTCCACCGGCAGCGAGGTCTGGAGGAACCCCCTGGGTGCCGGCGAAGGCACCGTATCCGGCGCGGCCGTCTCCGGCGACAGGCTCTTTGTCGGATGCATGGACGGGAACCTCTACTGTATCGATACCACGGACGGCAGCACGCTCTGGAACGTTCCCGTCGATACCGGGAGAGAAGGCGGTAACTGGCACGGCCTCTCCTGCAGCCCGGTTGTGTACGACGACATGGTCCTGGTGACCTCTATGACCGACGGGACGCTGCACGCCTTCGATCCCGATGGAAACGAAGTCCGGACGTATACCACCGGAAACAAGACGTTTGCCTACTCTTCGCCGGCTGTCGATGCCGCAGGCCGGGCGTACTTCGCCGGCAACGCCGTGACAGATGCCCTCTACTGTATCGACATCGATACCGGTGAGGAGATCTGGAACGTCACTACCGACGGACAGGTAAAGTCGTCGCCGGCGATCGCCGGCAGCACGGTCTATGCCGCGTCGGCAAACCGGCTCTATGCCCTCGATACCGGCGACGGGAGCGAGGTCTGGAACAGGTCGGTCAGCGCATCGTGGGGCACGCCTGCCGTTGCCGACGGCAAGCTCTATCTCGGCACGGCCGACGGGGCCATGCACTGCTACGATGCACAGACCGGAGAAGAAGAGTGGACGTTTACTGCAAACGGAAGGATCGACACCGCCCCCGTCGTTGCGAACGACACCGTCTACTTCGCCTCCAATACCGGGACAGCCACAATCTACGCGGTTGATACTGCGGGCAACGAGATCTGGCGGTACGCCACGACCAACTACCTCCAGTCCTCGCCGGCCGTATCGAACGGCATCCTCTACATCGGGTCCGATGAAGGGAACCTCTATGCCTTCGGGGAAGGGC
>DALN01000097.1:0-3008 GCA_002499455.1 Methanoculleus sp. UBA77
ATGAAGTCGAGGACGTAGTTTCCCAGAAACTCGAGCCGCTCGTTATCATCGACCACCTCTGCCGGATACTCGCCGACGTTCGCGCAGGACCGGTGGGTCAGCGCACGGTCGTAGAGGGGGAGGGCCGCGTCGGCGAGATCGGTGATCTCAAACGGGGGACGGGCAAGGAGCGCGCGCACCCCGGCTTCCCGGCCCTCGTCGATGGGTTCCGGACGTTCCCGGGGCTTTTGCCCGAACAGGCCGGCGCAGAGTTTCTCCCTGATGGTGGCAAGTCTCATGATCTTCTGGGGCAGGGGTTCCCTGCGTTCATCATTAACTGGCTCTCGTCCTGCCGGATAAACCTTTGCCGGGGCCGGTGCCCGGGAAACCTTTTCGTTGCCGGGGAAGAGATCTGATCCGTGATGCAGTCCGCAACGGACGGGACGGGCGGGAGCGTCTACCTGGATATCGAGTTCGGCTATGTCTACGGCACCTGCCGGGAGGTCATGATGCCGATCGAGATCGGCGCGGTTGTCTACCGGCCGGAGGACGACGATCTCCGCTACGCAGGCGAGCAGTTCCGCTACGATATCGACGTCGAGATCTGGAAGAAGGTGACCGACCCGTGCGGCAGGACGACCGGGGTCTCGACGACCGTGGCGAACATGGGCCGCGGCAGGTATGGGATGGCCTACGACCACTCCTTCCGGATGCCGGTCGAAGAGGTCCCGGCGGCAGAGGATGCTGCCCGGAGTGCGTTCGGCGATCTCCGGTCCTTCATGGAGTCGGTGCTCTCGACGGGGGAGGTCCGGGATGTCGTCGTCTTTGCCGCCGATATGGAACGGAGAGCCTTCCGGACCGCGGAGGTCCCGCTCGACGGGTGCAGGCTGGTCGATCTCCAGCGGGAGATCCGGCGGCGCTTCGAGATGAAACAGGTCCTCTCCCTCGACCGCCTTGCCCGGCTCATCGATTTCCGCGCCGACGGCTCCGTCGTTGCCTCGACGCACTTCTCCTACCCGGTTCCCGGCGAGTACCGGCACCTCCTCTCCCCTCACAGGGGTATGGGCGACGCTGTCCGGACATTCCTCCTCGCCCGGGAGTTCCAGGAGAAGCTTCCCGCTCTCGAAGCAAGGGTCCGGGCCCTGATGGAGACCTGCGAGAGCGAGGGCTGACGCCCCGTCAGCAAAACGGCTTGCTGCTTCCTTTTCCCTGCGCAGGATGCTCAGACGCAGTCTCCGGGCTTCCGGCCGCTTCCTGAACCTGCGCACGCGTCACGGTCAGGTGGACGTCGACCTCTGTGCCCGGCAGGACCCTCCCGGTCCCCGCGGGGACGTGCAGGTACGCGTTCGCACGGATTGTCGCCATCTGTGTCCCTGCCGTCCGGGGGAGGGGGGTGGCGACGTACCGGCTCCCGGTCCGCGAGATTGCGAGGAGGACGAACTCGTCGAACCCGGGATCGGCCTGGATCGCACCGGTAAGCCGGGCACGGAGGGTCTCCGGGGGCCGGGCATAAAACCCCCACGTCGCGAGCAGGGGGAGGAGGAGTTCCCGTACGGCCGTCATCGCGGCGATCGGGTATCCCGGCACCCCGATGACCGGTTTGCCGTCGACTTTTCCGATGATCGAGGGTTTTCCCGGTTTCATGGCGATACCGTGGACGAGCACCTCCCCGAGGTCGCCGATGACGCCGGCGGTGAAGTCCCGGGTGCCGGCCGACGATCCGGCGGAGACCAGGAGGAGATCGTTCTCCCGGATGCCTCTCGCGATAGCCTCCCTGAGCACTTCGGGATCGTCGCGGGCAATTGGGTAGCGTCTCGATGAGGCGCCGGTCTCTGCAATCCATGCCGCTGCGACGGCGGTGTTGCTCTCGATCACCTCTCCCGGCCCCGGCCGCACGCCTGCCGGGACCAGTTCGCTCCCGGTCGGGAGGAGGCCGACCTCCACGGACCGGACATCGAGTTCGGTGATCCCGAAGGTGAGGAGCGCCCCGATGTCGCAGGGGCGTATCCGGTGTCCGGCAGGAAGGATCATCTCACCCTCGCGGATCTCGCTGCCGGCGGGATGGATATGCTCACCGGGCATCACCGCCTTCCTGGTGCGCCAGGCGCCGTCCTCCCCGACGATATCCTCGATCATGATGACCGCGTCGTGGCCGGGTGGAACGGGGTTGCCCGTATTTACCCGGTGAAACGTCCGGAGGGGGGTGTCTCTTCCGTCGCCGGCACCCGGTGTCTCGCCGCTCACGACGGCAAACCCGTCCCGTGCCGCGACATCCGTTGCCGGCACCGTCAGGGGCGAGCAGATGGATCTTGCGGTCACCTGCCCTGCCGCCCCGGCCACCGGTATCCGTATCGACCTGTCCGGACATGCAAAGGCGGAGAGCATCATCTCCCGGACCTCTGCAAGCGGTTGCAGCGTGAGGTATCGCCTCACCATAGCGTCACGTCCAGCCCGCCTGCTGTGCCGGGACTTCTTCCAAAAAAAGGTTAGTTTCGGGTGTAGATGTTTGCATACACCGTCTTGCCTTTCGCGGTTGGGTGGCGCTCGCCGAGGTCCCCGATGTAGTGGGTGAAGGTGGCCGTCTCGCCGTCGACCTCCTGTTCCACCTCGCCGACCTTCTGGAACCCGGGGAGCGGGTTCTCGATCGTCCCGAAGACGTAGACGTCGCCTTTCACCATCTGCCCGCCGACGCGGCCTTTGGCGTTGCCCTTGATGATGACGGTGCCGCCTTCGCCGTGGGTGGAGACATGGATGTCCGCGTCGCCGCCGATGATGATCGTCCCGCCGTTGATGAACGTGGCGGTATCATTCTTGACGCTCCCGGCGACCCGGATCAGCCCGCCCTGCATGCCGCGCCACTCTCCGCGGGGCGATGAGCCCAGGTGGGCTCCGGCGTTTCCGTCGATGATGAGCTCGCCGCCTTCCATCCCGATGCCGCAGAACGAGTCCACGTTTCCTTTCACGTGGATCTTTCCGCCCTTCATCCAGCCGCCGATATACATGTCGGCGTTGCCTTCGATGACGATCTC
>DALN01000097.1:3055-3241 GCA_002499455.1 Methanoculleus sp. UBA77
TTGCCTTCCCAGACATCGAGGGCGGCGATCTCGGCGGCTTTCTTTCCTGCAAAGTTGTCCGGAGTGATATTTTGCCCCTCAAGCATGAGCTCGGGGGGGTTGGTCAGGGTGAGGGTTACTGTCTTCATGATTATCACCTCATTCAGTCGCGTCGACCTCGATCACCCTCGGGTTGTGGAGGTGTTC
>DALN01000097.1:3289-10465 GCA_002499455.1 Methanoculleus sp. UBA77
GCGTTCTCCGGGACCTTGACATCGACCCAGATGGTCCGCTTTGCGGGCTCCGCGACGACTTCGCCGTTCTGCACGGTCACGATGCCGTCCTTGACGAGCCAGGCGCACCGGGAGAAGGCGTTCTCGATTGCCGCCGGGTCGGCGGGCGTGTTCTCGGGGTTGAGGGCGTAGACGGCGACGTCTGCATCCATGCCGGGGGCGAGCCCGCCGTAGATGTTGCTGACACCGAGCGCCTTTGCCGGCCCTGCGCGGGTCATCTGCGCGATCTCGTAGAGCGAGAGTTCGCGGTCGATGCCGTCGATGGAGGTCGCGTCGACCGTCTTGTCCAGCCACTTGAACGTCTTCATCGTCGCGTCACGCGCAGCCCTGCTCATCAGCCAGGCGATGACGCGCGGGTAACGGGTGAACGGCCCGGCGTTGGGGTGGTCGGTGGTGAGGAACGTCCGCATCAGGTCCTTGGAGAAGAGGGCAAGCTCCAGGCCGACCGCCCACTGGATGGTGCAGACCTTGACCTTCGGGCTGTAGATGTAGGGGACGACGCCTGCAGCGGTCTCGAGTTCCACATCCGTGTTCGCCCACTTCAGGTGGTTGAGGGAACAGAGGTGGTGCTCGAACGGCCCGTCCGCGGTCATCGTGGTGGTTTCGTCGAGGGTCACCTGGCCGATATCGAGGGTGAGGTTGTCGTGGGCGTTGATGTAGTCCATCACGTCTTTTGCCCGGGACTCGAAGTTCCCCCAGGAGTCGCCGCCGTAGGAGTGGAACTGGACGTGGGTGTGGTGCATCACCTGGTCGCGGCCGAACTTGCTCTTCGGCTTGATGCCCTCCGAGAGCTTGAACGTGTCAAGCGTCGTCGTGTAGTTGCCGGGGTTTCCGAGGTTGTTTGCGTGAACGTGCATCGAGTGCGGGAGGCCGAGGTGCTCGTTCGTCTCGATGAGGCCCTTGATGATCTGCGCCGGGGTGATGTCGAAGTAGGGAACCGGGTCGTTGAATGTTGACACAGTTCAATCCCCATCCCCATGCCTCGGAGCCGCCGGGGTTGACGACCTTGATGCCGAACCCGCGGGTGGCCCGGAGGAGCCAGGCTGTGTAGGCGGCGTTGTTCTCGATCTCGTGGTTCTTGAGGTATTCAAGGGTGAACCAGTTGTTCCCGAAGACCGGCATCGCGGCGTTGTCGATGATCGGGGTGTCGCGGATCTCCTCGTGGACGTGCGGCGAGTGGAGCGGGGGCATCGCTGCCTCGGTGACGAAAACATAGCCCATCCGGGCGTAGTCGTAACCGGTCTTGAACGTCGAGGGGACGGAGAAGCCCATCTCCATGCGGCTGCACCGCTTCAAGGGGCTCTTGAAGAGCTTGTCCTCCGGCCGGAAGAGCCGGCCGACGTTCACCTTCGGCCCGACGACGTGGGAGTGGACGTCCACACCGCCCGCCATCACGGTCATGCCGGCCGCGTCGATCGTCTTCGGGCTCTTGAGAGTGCCGGGCTCGACGATCTTGCCGTCCTTGACTCCGATATCCATGCGGTCGCCCTTGATCCCCTGCAGGGGGTCGAAGACGAACCCGTTCTTGATCAGCAGTTCGCTCATGCTTCACTCCTCCGCGGGGACGCCTGCCGGCGTGGCTTTTGCCTGTGCCTTTGCGGCCTCTTCGGCCTCAAGCTCGCAGAGCCTCTTGAAGATCCGCTCGAAGAGCTCCTCGTCGCTGATGACGCCCTCGGGCGGGTCGATGACCTTGCGGTACTGGATCGGGACGTTGTCCATCCGATAGACGATGCCCGGAACCTCGACCCCGACGATTCCTACCGGGATATGGAGGTCGGAGATCTCGCTCGCCATACAGATGTTCGGGTCGATGGTGACCCAGGGGTGCTTGCGGAGGTGTTTGACCGCCTCGATCGGGAAGTGGGCGCCGGCATCGGTCCCGACGTTGAAGAAGGCGTCAACCTCGTCGCGCATGGCAAGGTCGACGGAGCTCGTCTCGCCGGGGTTCATGTAGGCGAGATCCTTCTTCGTCAGGTCCAGGCAGTAGGGGTAGCCGAACTGCCACGACCAGACCGCGCCCGGACCGGTGATGTTGTAGTGGCCCCGCATCGCCATGATCGTCCACTTGGTGAAGTCGTTCAGGTCGCGGGTCAGGCTGATGGCGATATCCACGTTATGATTCCGGCCGTCGGAGTGGCAGAGCCCCATGCCGTAGAAGATGGTGCCGAACCGGGCCTTCTTCATGATATCGGCGACCTCGAGGATCTGCTCGCGCTTGATCCCGGCGACTTCCTCGGGGATCTCGTGGCCGCGGAGGGCGGTGCGGAACGCGTTGAAGAGATCGTAGTCGTGCCCCTGCTTCACCTGCAGGTAGATGTCCGCCACCTGGGCGGTGTCGGTGTGCCGGGGATCGATGACGATGATCTTGCGGCTCTTCTGGCCCTTGCCGGTGAAGAACCCGCGGGGGAAGATCGAGTAGCGGGACATGTGCCGCGGGTGGGCGTGAGCAGGGTTTGATCCCCAGTAGACGACGACATCCGCGCGGTTCTTCGTCTCGCCGAGGGTGCAGCTCGGGTAGCCGTTGTCGAAGATGGCAAGGAACGAGGACCCGTGGCAGATGGATGCGCAGTTGTCGAGCACGGCTCCTGCCTTCTCGGCGACCTTGGCCGCGGCGGCCATGCCCTCGCAGTTGGTCGACCCGAACCCGTAGATCAGGGGTTTCTTCGCGTTGTGGAGCACCTTTGCTGCGTAGTCGACCGCCTCATCGTAGGAGATCTCCTTGTAGGTGCCGTCCGGCTGGCGGAGGCGGGGGAGCTTAATCCTCTCACTTCCCGTGGCGTGGTGGTAGATCTGGTTGCCGATAGCACAGGCGTTCTCCACCTCGAGGATCTGTTTTCCATCGTCCGATACGGTCACGACAAGGTCGTCACAGCAGACGCCGCAGTACGGGCATCCGACGTTCTCAATCTTCTTTGGCATTACTGATCACCTCTCCACATCCCGACGGCCCCTTGAACAAGTTCGAGGGCGCTCTTGCGCCGCTCGCCGTTTGACGGCTCGACCGTCACGGGGAAGCCGCTGTACTGGGGCTCACCGGTCGCCTGGGTCCGCGGGGGGACGATCTGGTTTGACCAGACGCCCTGTGGCATGAATGCAAGGCCGGGGTAGAGCGACTGACGCCCCTTGACGACCTTGACGACCACGCTCCCGCATTCGCTCGTCACCCGTACCAGCTGGTTCGGGACCAGGCCGAGGGTTTTGACGTCGTCATCATGCATCTCGATGATCGAGCAGGCCTCGAAGTATTCCGGGGTCGTTTTGCCCTTCTCCATCGCAACGCCTTCTTCGATGGAGCGCTGGGTGATCATGTTCAATGTAATCCTGTTCGCCATGGTTTTGCCTCTATGTGGTTGTTAGATCGGTCTCCCGAAACTCCGGCAAACTGGCTCCGTATGATGCAGTGCTTTCTATACGGTTGTTACCGGGCTCTCACGCGTTTTGCAGAAGATCTGCTCTCCTGAGGGAAACGAACCTCTCCGGGCGGAGCACCGGGGGATCGCTTTGTCATAACTTGTAATGTTTTGTATTTAACTATTCCGGATTTGTAAGTTGATTCAGATTATCAACTTTACATTGTATGATCTGGTGGACTCTACTTGACGATAACTGGGTATATTAACGGCTTATATTGGGAATTTGCCTGTTGATGCCACTGTTTCGGTGCTGACTGTCCGGGCCGTGTTGTGTGCCGGATGGTTAACATACGGCGTGGCGGGGTCCGGCCTTGGACATTGTCCGGGGGTCGGCATGCCGGGTTCCCTGTCGGCTGTCTTTCAGGGGTCCGGTGGGGTAAGCCAGGTTCTGGTAGTATTATATTAGTGTGCCCCTTTTACTTCACGGAGCAATAAAGGGGGATTCTAAAATAGGGGTTGAACATAGCCTGAATTTGGAGTAATCCCTCTCTTGAGGGTAGGATTATATATCAAAAAGTGCAACCTATAAAGCCGGTACGTTTGACCGCACTCTGGTGCGAGTTGTTTTAACTATTGCTATTAGTATTGTCTATTGTATTATTTAATACGTACTTCTTTCTCCCGGGGCCGGCCAGAGTATACCCGGGGTCACTGGTCGGCGAAACCCTTTTTAAGTTTCGTGTTCAACCTTTTGAACCGTTCAATCTCAATTTTAAAATATCCGTTTTGGAATATATTTGGTATGAATATTACTTTTTGCAAAAAAATCCATCTAAATTCGCAAATTTTATTAATAACTCTCCTTCTACTCTTATAGTCCCTTTTGGGACGTGCAGTAGCGGCCTTCAGGGATCCGGAGCATGCGACTGTTCGGATCTCTTTCATGAACGGAATGCATTGAACAAGGGTAAAAGGATGAAATACTATGGCTAAATACACGGAAACAATTGACCTCTATTCTGACGACGGGAAGCTGCTCAAGAGCGGCGTCACCCTCGACAGAATCAGCCCGCTGGTTAACCCGGCCACAGGTAAGATCATCGACCTGACCAAGAGAACGATCAGTGTCAACCTTGGAGGAATCCAGGACGCACTCAAGACCGGAAAGCTTGGCAAGGGCAAGATCAAGGGAAGAGAACTCAACCTCCCCATCATGGAGAACAAGGACGCCATCGTTGCCAAGATCAAGGAGATGGTCCAGGTTCAGGAGGGCGACGACACCGAGATCCTGGAGTTCAACGGCGGCAAGCTTCTGCTCGTCCAGGTCCCGACGAAGCGCCTGGTCAACGCGTCCACCTACGACGCCGCGATCACCTCGGTTGCAGCAGCGACCACGTTTGCGATCGTCGACCAGTTCAACATCGACGCTTTCAACGCATCCACCGTCAAGGCGGCCTGCTGGGGCGGCTACCCCCACACCCAGGACATGGAAGGCGCTCTTGTCTCGTCGATCCTGACCATCCCCCAGAACAACGAGGGTATCGGCTACGCGCTCCGGAACATCCCGGTCAACCACACGGTCATGATGACCGGCAGGAACGCCCTCCAGGGCGCCGCACTCTCGGCCACCCTCGAGACCGCCGGTATCTTTGAGATGGGATCCGCAGTCGGGCCGTTCGAGCGTGCCCAGCTCCTCGCGTACGCCTACCAGGGCCTGAACGCGAACAACATGGTCTACGACCTCGTCAAGGCAAACGGCGAGACCGGAACCGTCGGTACCGTCGTCCAGAGCCTGGTCGAGCGCGCCATCGAGGACAAGGTCATCGTCCCCGGCAAGAAGGGCGGCTACTTCCAGTTCTACGACACCAAGGACCCCATGCTCTGGAACGCCTACGCAGCTGCAGGAACCATGGCAGCCACCATCGTCAACTGTGGTGCCGGACGGTTCGCCCAGGCAGTCTCCGCGACGCTCCTCTACTTCAACGACCTGCTCGAGCACGAGACCGGTCTCCCGAGCACCGACTACGGCCGTGTCATGGGTACCGCTGTCGGGTTCTCGTTCTTCAGCCACTCGATCTACGGCGGTGGCGGCCCCGGTATCTTCAACGGCAACCACGTCGTGACCCGTCACGCGAACGGTGTGGCAATTCCGTGTGTGGTCGCTGCAGCAGCGCTCGACGCCGGAACCCAGATGTTCTCGCCCGAGAGCACCTCGAAGCTCTTTGCCGACACCTACGGTAAGATCGATGTGTTCAACAAGCCGATCAACCAGATCGCAAACGGAGCCTGAACGAGCAGAGATCCGAATGATGAACGCCCCATTTCCACAGGTCAGGATCGTACCCATACGGATGCTCAAGCCTGACACCGCAGAACGCCTGCTCAATGGGCTCGCCGCGATCCCCGGCATCCGCCGGGTGATGATCCACGGCCCCGGCCTGCCAAAGAAAGTCCCGTACGGGCCGGCACGGGGAAGTCCGAATCCGCATTCGGACCGCAAAGCGATCCGCGTCGGCGATGCCGAGATTGCGCTGCGTATCCAGGTGGGCGAGATCATCCTGGAGGTCGAGGACGCCTCCGTCATCGAGGAGATCCGGTCGCTCTGCGACGGTTTCTTCACGGAGTTTTCTTACCGGCTTCAGGAGGGCAGGTTCATGAAGACCGCTCCGACGCTCGTTGACTACGCGAAGTACGGCCCCGATGCCGATACGTCGCTCATCGGCCTTGCGGACCCCCGTTCCGGGGAAGGCCCGGTGATCGTCCGGACTGAGCGGTGACGAATGGTTCGTCAGTACCTGAAAATATGGGCAGAAATCGTTCAAGACAGGAAAAGGATAAGACATCAATCGCTTTGAGGTGAATTGAAACATGGCATACAAGCCCCAGTACGGTCCCGGGACATCGATTGTCGCCGAGAACCGGCGCAAACAGATGAACCCCAACCAGAAGCTTGAGAAGGTTCGTTCCGTAACCGATGAGGACATCGTGCTGATCCTCGGCCACCGGGCTCCCGGCTCGGCATACCCGAGCGCCCACCCGCCGCTCGCCGAGCAGCAGGAGATCGACTGCCCGATGCGCAAGCTCGTCAAGCCCACCGAGGGCGCCAAGGCCGGCGACCGCGTCCGCTACATCCAGTTCGCGGACTCGATGTTCAACGCCCCCTCGCAGCCCTACCAGCGGACCTACACCGAGATGTACCGCTTCCGTGGTATCGACCCCGGTACGCTCTCCGGCCGTCAGATCGTCGAGTGCCGCGAGCGCGACCTCGAGAAGTACTCCAAGGAACTCATCGAGACCGAGATGTTCGACCCCGCTCTCGTCGGCATCCGTGGTGCGACCGTGCACGGCCACTCGCTCCGTCTCGCTGAAGACGGCATGATGTTCGACATGCTTCAGAGGAACGTCCTCGGTGAGGACGGCATCGTCAAGTACGTCAAGAACCAGATCGGCGAGCCCCTCGACCGTGCGGTTGCCGTCGGCAAGCCCATGGACGAGAAGTGGCTCAAGGCGCACACGACGATCTTCCACTCGCTCGTCGGAACCGCCTACCGTGACGACGCCGAATACGTCGAATACGTCCAGCGCATCCACTCGCTGCGCACGAAATACGGCTTCATGCCGAAAGAGGAGTGATTACAATGGCAAAGATTGAGAGATCCCAGAAACTGTTCCTGAAGGCACTCAAGGAGAAGTTCCAGGGGCAGGACGTCGAGTCCGAGACCGCCGAGTTCTACAAGTTCAACGGCGTCCGGCAGTCTCCCCGTAAGATGGAGTTCATGAAGGC
>DALN01000097.1:10479-10646 GCA_002499455.1 Methanoculleus sp. UBA77
GGTATCCCGATGGGCCAGCGCCAGCTGATGACCTACGAGGTCTCCGGCACCGGCGTCTTCGTCGAGGGTGACGACCTGCACTTCGTCAACAACTCTGCGATGCAGCAGATGTGGGACGACATCCGCAGGACCGTTATCGTCGGCATGGACCTCGCCCACCAGACCCT
>DALN01000152.1:0-178 GCA_002499455.1 Methanoculleus sp. UBA77
CCTGATGGCCGCCTACCTCTGGATATGCCTGGAGTACGGGATGTCGATGTTCGTCTCGGGAGAGACTGCGAGCGGCAAGACGACGACACTGAACGCCCTGACGACATTCCTCCCGCCGGAGAACAAGATCGTCACCATCGAGGATACCCCGGAGCTGACGGTCCCCCACAGGAACTGG
>DALN01000152.1:265-1769 GCA_002499455.1 Methanoculleus sp. UBA77
GCAGACCGGCCACCCGGTGATGAGCACCTTCCACGCCGCGTCGGTCGAGAAACTGATCCAGCGTCTCTGCGGCGACCCGATCAACATCCCCAAGACCTACGTCGACAACTTAAACCTCGTCATCATCCAGAGCGCCGTGAAACTCCCCGGGGGCGGGACCGTCCGGCGGATGCTCAGCGTCAACGAGCTCGTCGGTTACGACCCCGAGACCCAGGGGTTCTCCTTCATGGCGGCGTTCGTCTGGGACCCCGCGACCGACAGCTTCACCTTCACCGGGAGAGGGAGCAGTTACCTCCTCGAGAACAAGATCGCAACGATGCTCGGCATCCCCGAGAACCGACGGGCCGAGATCTACGACGAGGTCGACAAACGGGCAAAAATCCTCGAGCGGCTCCACAAGGCCGGGTATACCCAGTTCTGGGACCTCTTCCACATGACCACGAAGATCAAGAAACAGGGCCTGCTCACCATCGAGGTGTAATAGATTGTTTGAGGATGTAACCGAGCGTCTGCGGGCGGCAAACCAGGGCAAGATACCCTTCGAGGAGCAACTCGAGTCGCTTGCCGAACTCCGGTCCTACATCCTCGAGAACAAGAAGATGGAGCAGGACCTGCTCCTCATGTATACCTACATGGCCGCGATCACCACGTCGTCCGTGACCCGGCCCGAGATCTTTCAGCACACATCCGAGCGGTTCGAGTACATCCCCTCGCGCTACATCGCAAAGGTGCAGCGTCTGGTCGGTGGGTGGGGTCATAGTTATGCGGGAGCGCTCCGGGCGGTCGCCGAGCGGTGCCGGAACGAGACCCTCCAGAGCATGCTCAACCGCTACGCGAACTCGATCGACTCCGGCGTCCCGGACGACGACTTCATCGGCACGGAACTCTCGAGCATCCGGAGCATCTACCGGAACTCGTTCGAGCAGGGGATCGAGCTCCTGAAGAAGTGGGGCGACGCCTACATTGCGATGCTCCTCTCCGGGTCGCTCGTTGCGATCATCATGATGATCTCGGTCGCCATCTACGCTCCTGACGGGATCGAATCGACCCTGAACACCTCCTACCTGATCATCCTCGTGATATCGGTCTTCGGCCTCTTCATCATGTACCGGGCCGTGCCCGACGACCCCCGAACGCACGGCCTTTCCGATATCTGCTCAAAAGAGCAGGGGATCATCAGGAGGCTCGAGCGCCTCATCGTCCCGATCACCGCCATAATCGTCCTCCTGCTCATCCTCCTCGGCGTCAACGCGGGCATCATCTTCCTTCTCGCCGGCCTGCTCCTGATGCCGCTCGGGATCATCGGCTACATCGACGATGCGAACGTCATCAACCGGGACACCGATTTTGCCACGTTCATCAGGAGCCTCGGCTCGGTGATGGGCGGCAGGGGGATCACCACCGGCGACGCGCTCCAGGAGATCGACCGTAAATCGCTCGTCCATCTCGAACCGTTCATCAACGCGGTCTCGTCGAAACTGAACCTCGGCCTCGACGAGGCCGG
>DALN01000152.1:1792-15689 GCA_002499455.1 Methanoculleus sp. UBA77
AAGATCGTCGGTTCATCGATGCTCGAACAGGTCCTCCTCCGGAGGAAGCGGGACATGATGGTGAAGGGGTTCGTCGTCCTGCTCATCCCGATGCACGGGGCGATGATCGGGATCTTCGTCTTCCTCTTTGAGATCCTCCTCTCCATGTCAAACGCCATACAGGAGGTGATGGCGCACTTCGATGAGACCTCGGCAGCACTCTCGGGAAGTACGTCCACGATCGGCGGCGGCATGGCGACATCCTTGAACATCTTCGTAGACTTCCCCGAAGATACGATGCGGGCCTATGTCGTGACGATCCTCTTAATGCTCACCGTTGCAAACATGCTTGCAGGAAAGATCGTTATGGGCGGCGACCGGTACATCTACTACTTCTTTGCAAGCCTGCTCGCTGCCGTTACCGGTGTCATCTACATTGTAGCGCCGATCATGGTGAAGGCGTTCTTTACCATACCGGCATTTGTGGGGGTGTAACATGAGAGAACAACTACGACGTCCGCTGTTGTTTCTGATCACCGTCGGGACAGGCTCCCTGATCATCGTCTTCGATGCCCCGGTCGAGGTCATCGTCGCAGGCACCGTGCTCGCGGGGTTCGCCGCGCTCGTCATCACCGGAGCCCTCAACCTTGCGGAACTCAGGCCGTCGCGGCTGCGTGCCGCCCTCGCCGAGCGGAGAACGAGAAAAAAGACTCAAAAACCCGCCGGAGCTGAACAGCCTGAGGCCGCGGCGGCAAAGCCGTCCCTGGTCCGGAGACTCGCATCCACGGAGATCGACCTCTCCGGCATGCTCGGGACCCTCGCCGCCTCGGTCCGGGAGACGATCGCGCATGCCCGCGCCCCCGAACATGAGAAGAAGGGCAGGATCGAGACGCTCGATGCCATGCTCGATCAGGCGGTCGACGGCACGGTCCCTGCTCCATCGGTAGCACCGGTCTCGCCGAAGGCCGGCGGGAACGCGGCGGATCCCCTTGCCTCGCTCGCGGATCTTGACCTCGACTCGCTCGAGGCTCTCGATCTCGACGGCGACTCATCCGGACCGGGGACGGCGTTCGATCCCGGCCAGCTCACCCTCCTCTCCGGGGAAGAGGCGGATGCCGTATCGGAGATCCTCAAGGCGCACCAGAGCGACCTTGACGATCTCGAGATCCCGCCCGGGCTCACGCTCACCGGGGATGCCGCCGAACCTGCCGAAACGCTTCCGCCGATGACCGCAGACGTCCCGGAGCTGCCCGGAGGCGACGGCCTGCCGGACATGAGCGCACTGAGCGACGAACTCTCCATGCTCGACGACCTGGATCCCGGCGAGATCGAGATCGAGGGCGAAGAGGAGGAGGCCGGGACAGAAGAGCCCGACCTGGACGAGGAGACCCCTGAGGAGGCAGAAGAGGAGCCCGAAGAAGAGTTCGATATGGTCTCATTTGCGGCCGGGGGCGCACCTGACGACGACCTGATCTCCGCGCTCAAGTCCGATACCAAGAAGAAGAAGTTCGTCGAGGATATCAGCCTGGTCCGCGATCTGAAGGGCGCGAAGTTCGCGGCAAGAGACCTTGCAGCGGAACTGGAGGATATCCTCGCGACGATGAGATCACAACGATGAAGGTGTCATACAGGAAAAATACAAGAGAGGTGCGGAGATAGAGATGAAATCGGTTCCGGTAAAGGTCGAGCACGAAGGCAGGTGGGTCGCAACGACGATGGGTATCGGCGAGGACCGCTTCCGTATCGATGCCCCCCTTAACCGTGAGATCCCCTACAAATCCGTGGTCGACCTCGAGGAGAAGAAGAACCAGATCGTCGTCACCGCAGGCGCGAACGGGGAGACGGTCTGCCGCATCGCCTCTGTCGAGAAGGTGCTCACGGTCTTGAAGAAGTTCATCATCACGCAGGCGAGCGCCTACCGGTTGAACGCCTTCTTCATGTCGCCGGCAATCCGGGGCGGGGTGCTCATCCAGGACGCGAAGTGGGAGAAGGGAGCGATAGCCGTCATGAAGACCGGCATCTGGTTCGTCAGCCAGGAGAACCAGGTCTGCATCCCCCTTGAGGATGTTGCCGGCATCGAACTCACGTCCCGTGAGATCCAGGAGAAAGATCTCAACGTCGTCAAGATCGATCACCTCACCGAGAACGAGGTCGTGACGAGTTTCGTCCTCTGCCCGATGACGACGCTCCAGGTCCTCTACAACTTCCTCAAAGAGGCAACGCACGACTCCGAGGTTCACGAGGAGATTGACCCCCTGACCGGGCAGGTGGCCATGCTGGTCTACAGCGGGATGGACTCGAGCGCCATCGAGAATATGCTCAAACTCTCGCATAAGGACCTCGATGCCATCTATGAGCGGCTCCTCGAGATGGGACTTGCCGAAGTGCTCTACGTAAGAAAAGAGGTGCAACTGACCGCAAAAGGTGTCAGGTACATCTCTGACTCGGTAAAATCCCCAATAGCCTGACGACGATACTCCTTCAGGATAAGAAAGTGTATATAGCGTATTCTCCAAATAAAGATTGAGAGGTGTGCGATGGGGAGAATCCTGATCGTCGATGATACAATGTTTATGAGAACGCTGCTGAAGAACATCCTCTTCTCGGGCGGGCATGATATCGTGGGTGAGGCAGCGGACGGGGCGGAGGCCGTTGCCCGATACCAGGAATTGAAGCCCGATCTCGTCACGATGGACGTTGTCATGCCGAAAGTGAACGGGATCGAGGCGCTCAAGGCCATCAAGGCCGCCGACCCGTCAGCAAAGGTCATCATGTGCACGGCGGTCGGCCAGGAGCAGATGGTCAAACTCGCCGTCAAGAGCGGGGCGAGAGGCTATATCGTCAAACCGTTCCAGGCCCCGAAGGTCCTTGAAGAAGTCAAGAATGTTCTCAGTGCTTGACCATGATACGGGTTCTGATCGTCGACGACTCGCTCTTTATCCGGACAATACTCCGGGATCTGCTCAAAGGCAGCCCGGATATCGAGGTCGTCGGGACAGCGGTCAACGGGATCGACGCCCTCGCAAAGATTGAGGAGTTAAAGCCGGACGTCATCACCCTCGATATCGAGATGCCCCGGATGGGCGGTCTTGAGGTGCTTGAAGCGCTCAAAGAGAGAGGCACAGGGCCGAAAGTGATCGTCCTGAGCACGCTGACGTCCCGGCAGGCCGATATGACCCACCGGGCGCTCCGGCTCGGGGCCGACGACTTCATGCTCAAACCAAGGGACGTCCCGAATGTCAGGGGCATCGAGCGGGAACTCATCCAGAAGATCAGGAACCTCGTCGCGCTCCCGGCGGTCACGAGGGCCCCTGCCGCGAAGAGGGCCGAGGCCGGTGCAGTCCTTCTGATAGGCTCCTCCGCCGGCGGTCCGCCGATGCTCGACACTCTCCTCTCCGCGCTCCCGGCGGACCTGCCTGCAGCGGTCGTCGTCACCCAGCACATGCCCGAAGGGTTCACCGCATCGCTTGCCGAGCGCCTGAACCGCGTCTCGCCCCTGCCGGTGAAAGAGACGGAGAACGGAGATATCCTGCAGACCGGTTCGGTCCTGGTCTCGAAGGCCGGTTACCATACCGTGGTCTCGGGAGTCCTTGCAGGTGCCGGGAGAACCTACGGGCGGGTCGTCCACTCGACCGCCCCTCCCCTCCACGCGGTCAGGCCGGCCGTTGATACGACCTTCACCTCCGCAGCACACGTCTTTGGTCCACGAACCGTCTCGGTGATCCTCTCGGGGATGGGGAGCGACGGCGGCGAGGGGACGCTCGCGGTGAAGGCCGCAGGCGGGACCACGATGGTCTGTGCCGAGGAGGACTGTCTTGTCTACGGGATGGCACGGTCCGCCCTGAGCCGGAACTGCGTCGACAGAGTTGTGCCGCTTGCAGAGCTCCCGAGGGAGCTTGCACAGGCCGTCCGCAGGCTTTGAGGTGAAGATCCATGTTTGATGAAGAGGTATACCGGAAACTGTTCGTTGAAGAGTCGCGGGAGAACCACGAGAACATCGTGAACAACCTCCTTGCTCTTGAGAGCGGGGAGGACCAGCAGGCCGCCATCGACGAGATCTTCCGGTCCGCGCATACCCTCAAGGGCATGTCCGCATCGATGGGCTTCGATGCGATGGAGCACCTCTGCCACTCGATGGAGGACGTCTTCTCGCTCGTCCGCAACGGCCAGCGCGAGGTTACCGCAGCCCTCACCGATCTTCTGCTCACCTGCACCGACGTGATCGAAGAGATGCTCGATGCCATCGAGGCAGGAGAGACCCCGTCCGACGAACGGTCGGGCAGCCTGGTGCAGGAACTCCGGGCGTTTGCGGAGGAGGGGAATCCGGACGAACCGAGCGCCCCGGCGGAGGAGAAACCCGCCGTGCCGCCTGCAGAGGCCGGCGGCCGGCCGGTCTACAGGCTCTCGGTCGCCGTCGACCCGGCCTGCACCATGAAAGACGTCCGGGCCATGCTGCTCCTGCAGAACCTGGAAGAGTTCGGGGCGATCCTCTCGACGACCCCCTCGCGGGACCTCATCGAGGACGGGAAGTTCGACGGCACGTTCGAGATCCTGATCGAGAGCGAGGCAGGAGAGGATGCGCTCAGGACCGTCGCCTCCGGCCCCGAGATCTCCCTGCTGGCTCTCGCCCCGTCATCGTCGCTGGAGACAGCAGCGGCGGTGGAGGCGGCCCCCGTGCCCGAACCGGCTCCGGTGCGGGAGCCCGAACCCCCGCAGGTGCAGCGGGCGGCAAGGGCCGAGAAGAACCGCGAGATCAAGAACATCCGCGTCGACATCCAGCGGCTCGACCGGATGATGAACCTGGTTGAAGATCTGGTCATCAATCGCGGACGGCTCGAGCTGATCGCAAAGAAGCACGGCATCAAGGAGTTCGACGAGGCGCTGAACATGGTCGGCCGCTCGGTCTCCGACCTCCAGAACCTCATGATGGGAATCCGGATGATGCCGCTCGAGCGGATCTTCAACCGCCTCCCCCGGGTCGTGCGGGACGTCGCAAACCACGACTGCAAAGAGGTCGAACTCACCATCGAGGGCGGCGAGACCGAACTCGACCGGAGCATGATGGACGGCCTCTCCGACCCGCTCCTGCACATCATCCGGAACGCCGTGAACCACGGCATCGAGACGCCGGAGATCCGCGAAGCTGCCGGCAAACCGCGGAAGGGAACGCTCAGGCTTAGCGCGCGGCGGGACAAGGACAACGTCATCATCGAGATCGAGGACGACGGTGCCGGCATCGATCCCGAGAAACTCCGGCGGAAGGCTGTCGAGAAGGGCCTCATGACGGCCGAGACGGCGGCTGCAGCGACGAGAGACGACCTCATCAACCTCCTCTTCGAGCCCGGGTTCAGCACCGCCGAGACGATCACCGATATCAGCGGCAGGGGCGTCGGTCTCGATGTGGTCAAGAAGACGATCGAGTCGCTCAAGGGGACGATCAAGGTCGAGACCCGGATCGGTGCAGGGACAAAGTTCGAGCTCGTGCTGCCCCCGACGATGGCGATCATCGACGTCATGATGGTGCATATCAACGGTATGCGGTGCGCGATTCCGATCAGCAACGTCGTCGAGGTGGCGCAGACGAGAGCCGAGGCGGTCCACCGGATCGGGAACAGCGAGGCGATCCTGCTCAGGGACCAGATCCTCCCCATGCACCGCCTCGAGGATATGTTTGGCCGGGCACCGAAGAGCGACACGCTGGTTGTGCTGCAGAATAACGGTAAACGCTGCTGTATCGTCGTCGACACCGTTGACGGCCAGCAGGAGGTGGTGGTGAAACCGCTCTCCCGGCTTGCCGGGAACTGCCGCGGGATCAGCGGGATCACCATCCCCGGTGACGGCGACGTTGTGCCGGTACTCGACGTAAATACAATGATTTAGGTGAGATACGCCATGGAACTGGATCCGATTCAGATAGACGCGCTCGCGGAGTTTGGCAACATCGGCGCAGCGCACGCAGCAACATCCCTATCACAGATGCTGATGAGCCCGATCGAGATGACGGTGCCGGAAGTACAGGCCGTCGATATCGCCGAGATGCACAACTATATCGGCAGCGAGATATCGGCCATGGTCGTCTTCCAGATTCAGGGGGAGGTGGCCGACGGAGGGTATATCGTCGTCAGCATGCCGCGTGAGACCGTCATCCAGCTGACGAACCTGATGCTCGGGACGACCGATCCTGACCGCGAGATCAACGAGATGGACCAGAGCGCCGCTATCGAGATCGGGAACATCATGATATCGGCGTTCCTCGATGCGACCGCCGAGCTGCTGGGTATCGTCATGCTGCCGTCTCCCCCGGCGCTGGCCATCGATATGGCACATGCAGCCTTCGAGTCCATCGTCGCGCAGCTGGCCTACGACGTGAACGACGTCCTGATCTTCAACACCGAACTCACGAGCGAGGCACCGCCGGTCTACGGGTCCATCTACATGCTCCCGAACGCCGACCTCATGCAGCAGCTCTTCCTCATGCTGAAGAGGCTGATGGAGCCGCTCGCATAGATGGTCTCCGGGATACCATGAACAGGTTTTTCGGAGAGGAGACAGCCGTAATCATCGGGCTCGGAGAGCACCGGGTCGGGACATACCCGATGGGGACGATCGGGCTCGGGTCCTGCGTCGCGCTCATCCTGCATGACCAGCGCCGCTCCCTCGCGGGGCTCGCCCACATCATGCTGCCTGAGAGCAGGGGGAACACCGACCGTCCCGGTAAGTTTGCAGATACCGCGACGAGCGTTCTTCTCGAGGAGATGGCAAAACTCGGCAGCACCCGGCTCTCGATCACCGCAATCATCGTCGGAGGCGCGAGCATGTTCGAGTACTCGGCGAACTCCCTGAATATCGGGGAGAGGAATACTGCAACAGTAAAGGAACTGCTGCGCACGCACGGTATCAGGATCGAGTACGAAGAGACCGGGGGGAAGATCGGGCGATCGGTCTACTACTGGCCGGAGAAGGGTCGGCTCATCGTCAAGAGGGCGGACGGGACATGCACCGAGGTCTGATCCTCCCGGTTCTCGCGGCATCTCTTCTTATTTCCCTTGCATCAGGGCTCTACATCGACGTGCCCGACTACGACGAGGGCATCGCATCCGCCGGGATAACGTGCGCGATCAACGGCCGGTACGGCGACGTCATCTTTGCGACCGACAACGGCATCTCCGTATATACGGCAAACGGCACCTGGTATTCGGTCAATCCGAGGCATCCCGGGGAGACGGCCTACGGCATGCTCGCGCCCCTCGACGGCATGGTGACCGCGGTCGCCCTCGACCGCGGCGGCCACCTCTGGCTGGGCTACCCGGGCGGGCTGCAGATCGGAGACGGAAAGGGGTACCAGACCATCCAGGACCAGCAGTTCCTCAAGAACCGCAACATCAACTGCATGGTGCGCTGGGGGGACGAGATGTGGGTCGCCACCGGGAGGGCGGGCCTCCACCGGTACCATGAGGGTGCCTGGACATGGTATCAGCCGCTCGGCGCCGAAGGGCTCGAGTGCTACACGATTGAGAGCATGGCGGTCGATGCCGCAAGCGACGCGCTCGTCATCGCGTCGGAACGTGACGGCGTCCAGGTGGTCAGGAACAGGTCCGGGGAGATACGGTTCGAGCGCGTGACCGCGGGGGGCGAGCCGGTGCGGGGGATCGCCGGGGTCCGGGCCGACCCGTTCGGCGGCGTGTACCTCTTCAACCGCACGGCAGTCCTCCATTACGCCCCTCATGACGGAGTCACCCCGGTCCTCGATACCGGAGACCTGAGCATCTTCCCGGTCACGATCAACGACATCGCGTCAACGCCGGAGGGGACGCTTCTGATCGCGTCGGATAGCGGGATCTACGGCTGGAACCAGTCGGGTGTCGCCCTGCACATCACCTCGCGCGACGGCCTCCGTTCGAACTTCGTCAAGAGACTCTTCGTCGACGCCTACGGGCGGTGCTGGTTTACCGTCCCCGGCAACGTAGGCTACATCCTGCCGATGGCAGGGGGCGCCACGCTCGAACTCTCTGCCGTTCCCGTGCAGACGCCGGATGCGCCGGAGACTCCTCTCCCCGAGCTCCCGGTGCCGGAGGCGGTGGACGAGGAGCAGCCTGACGGGGTGCTTGAGGAGATCTGGGCGTCCTTCGCGGCGTGGGTCGGGTCGGTGATCGGCCGGGCGAGCGGGGCCTGAGACCTGGGGCAGGAACGCCGCGGGTAAAATCCGGTCGTTCGCCGCGGCGGACCCTCACGTATAAGGTCTCACGCGAAGCCGCGAAGAACGCGAAAAGGACTGCCAGTAATTTCTTCGCGCCTTTGCGCCTTCGCGTGAGGTAGAATGCAGGAGCAGTCACAAAATCTCACGTGAAGTGCGAGTGAAGCAAGCTTGAGCACCGTAGGAGCGACGGGCCGTAGGGCCGGAGTTCGAGCACCATCAGGTGCGAGTTGCGAGAACGCGAAGCCACGAAGTTCGTGCGATTGCTGGCGTCCCTGTCGGCGATACGGCCTCTTGACAGGAGACACTAAAGAGCCTCTAAAAAGAAGTAATCTGCTGACCCTACGACTTTGATATCTCGGCGTAGTAGTATTCCCCGGCCGCCATCTGCTCCCGGTCCAGGAACGAGCCCGGCTTGTTGATCCGCGGCCTCCCGCTCTTGTCCCGCCGGAACGTGATACCGAGCGCTTTGAGGAACCGGTTCATGCCCGCCGCCATCGAAAACGGCCCGGCGGCCTTGCCGCGGATGCCCGGCTCGCCCTCGAAGACCAGGATCCGGTCGCTGATCATATCGATCAGGTAGATGTCGTGGTCGATGACGAGCGTGCTCGCCTCCCGCCCTTCGGCATGCTTCCTTATCATCCGCGAGATCTTCACCCGCTGCTCCACGTCGAGGTGGGCGCTCGGTTCGTCGAGGATATAGAGGTCGGCGTCGCGCGAGAGGCAGACGGCGATCGCCACCCGCTGCAGTTCGCCCCCGGAGAGGGTGTTTACGGGCGCCTGGAGGAGCTGCGAGAGGGAGAGAGGCTCTAAGATCTCGTGCTGGTAGAACGAGGTGTCGAACTTCGTCGTCGCCTGCCGCAGGAGCTCCTCGACGGTCGCCTCAGTATCGCCTTTGAGGTACTGCGGCTTGTATGAGATCCGTACCCGGGTGTCCATCGACCCGGTATCGGGAGCAAGCACTCCGGCAAGGAGCTGGGCAAACGTGCTCTTGCCGATACCGTTCGCCCCGAGAACGCCGAGAACCTCGCCGCTCCGGATATCCCCGCCGTCGACGGTGAGTGAGAACTGCTCAAAGCCCTTCGTCATCGCCGGGAACTCGAGCAGCACCTCCCGGTCCGCATCTGCGGCGTGGGCCCGGGCATCGAAGGTCACCGCGTACGCCCTGAACCTGACGTTCTCCTCGGGGAGGAACCCTTCCAGGTACTGGTTGATCCCTATCCGGACGCCCTTCGGGTGGGTGATGACACCGAAGACCGCCGGCTCTCCGTAGGCGATATGCACCGTATCGGCAAGCATATCGAGGATGGCGAGGTCGTGCTCCACGATCACGACCGGCCGCTCCTGCGCGAGTTCCCGGATCAGGTCTGCCGCGGCCATCCGCTGGTAGACGTCGAGGTAGGGCGTGATCTCGTCGAGGAAGTAGAAATCGGCGTCGCGGGCGAGGCATGCGGTGATCGCCACCCGCTGCAGCTCGCCGCCGGAGAGGGTCCCTATCGGCCGGTCGATGATGGCCCGAAGCGAGAGCCGGTCGATGTAGTAGTCGAGTCTCCCGCGCTCGTCGGTCGTCCTGAGAAGGTCGCGCACCGACCCGGAGAAGACCTTCGGGATCTGGTCGATGTACTGCGGCTTCACGGCGACCTTCACGTTCTTCTGCGAGAGGACCTGGAGGTAGTCGAAGAGTTCCGTCCCCTGGTAGAGGTCGAGAACATCCCTCCAGGCGACAGGGGCGTCGGTCCTTCCCAGGTTCGGGACGAGCGTGCCCGAGAGGATCTTCACCGACGTGCTCTTACCGATACCGTTCGGACCGAGGATACCGGTGACCTTCCCCTCGACGGGGATCGGGAGGCCGTAGAGGACGAAGCCGTTCTTCCCGTAGCGGTGGGTGGGCTGGTCGAGTTGTTCGGGGAGGTTGACGATGTCGAGGGCCTCGAACGGGCATTTCTTCACGCAGATACCGCACCCGACACAGAGTTCCTCGGATATGACGGCTTTCTGGTCCTCGCCGATGACGACGGTCTCGTCGCCGGTCCGGACACGCGGGCAGTAGAGAATACACTCGGTGCCACACTTGACGGGGTGACACCGATCACGGTGTACAACAGCAATACGCATGAGTGATCACAGGACGGTGGTGGTCAGGAGGATCGTCCAGGTTATGAACCAGAGCGCGAACGTCATGAAACTCTGGTAGAACCAGTCCTTGCCGGTCAACTCCATGTAGTCGAACCGGAGGAGCATGAAGATGTGTTTCTGGAAGACGACACCCGCCGCAAGAAGGAGCAGGCCGATGATGGCGTTCTGCTGGAGCCCCGTCGCCGGGTCCGGGGTGCCGGAGAGGTAGAACGAGAGCGCTCCGGTCAGGATGCCCATGAAACAGGCTACAAGCGTTCGTTTTAACCGGTTTCTGTGCTCGACCTGTTTCTCGGCACGTGTCCGCGGCCGTGTTTTTTGAACCTCTTCTGCTACCGCATTATCGCTCATCATGACACCAGTATTGCGCCATTCCCGGAGGAGAGGCCCCGTTGAGACGGCGGCCCGGCAACGAGCGGGCTTTTCCGGCCACTCCCCGGATTGGCTGAATTACTACATTATAGGGTGTTCTCCGTTTATAAAGATAGGGACCTCCGGTTCCGGGAGCGGCACCCCGGCCAGCCGGTAAAAGCACCGGAGGCGCCCGGGATCACTCGATCTTATACCGCAGCAGCGCAGCAGCGCCGCCGAGTGCCGCAAGGCGCTCTCCGGGCTCGAACTCGGTGCTCAACACCACGACCGCGGCGTTGACCTTCTCGGCCTCCCTGATGACGGCTGTAGCCGCTTCGTCGCGGAGCAGGGTATCGGCGACCAGCACCGTCTCCGCAGCGCCGTAATCGACGGCCCTGCGCACCTCGTCGATACCATAGGCGACGGCTCCTTCGGTCGCGATCCGGAGGAGGACCTCGTCCATCAGCCTGACCTCGCGAGCGAGGTGGAGGTCGCCGAGCAGCCGGTCGAGGACCCCCTGCCCGATCACCTCCTGCACGGCGCCCCGCCCGATACGCCTGGTCTCGACGACGACCATCCGTCCCGCAATATCCGGCGCACGGGCCTTCACGTAATTCGCAAACTCGTCCTTCACGAACCCCGGCCCCGCGACGACGAGAGGCCCGGTGACCGCGGCGAGCGGCTCGAGCGTCTTCTCAAAGAGCGTCGACCGGGTGCCGACGTCCGCGCCCTTGCTGCTCCCGGCCGTGATGGTCGTCACCCACTCCGGGCCGAACTGCCGCAGGCGGTAGATCTCCGCCTCTCCCTCCTCGACGGTCACGACGTGGACCACGCCGTATGAGGAGGCATCGAGAGCCCGGCGTATCCGCTCGCAGTCGACGGACCGCCACTGCTTGACGACCGAGATCTCGAACCCCGCTTCAACGTTGAGGGTATGATGCGAGGCGACGTCCACACCGCTCTCGATGATGCCGCCGATCCGGAGGCGGTTCGTGTGCTGGTGAAACTCCACCTTCTCGACCCGGATCCCGAGCCGGACCGGCCGCTTCTCCGTCTTCTCCGGGCGAAGTTTGTCGGTCGCCCCCTCCACGCTTCGGAAGGTCGTGGCAAAGACGAGATCGCCCGGTCCGACCAGGTGCGATAGGTGCCAGACGTCATCGAGCGTCTCCGGGAAGAGGCGTATCTCCCCATACAGCTTCCGGAGCTCCTTGACTTCGGCCTTCATGGCTCTACGATATCCGAGCCCCCCGGCGGGACGAACGCGGCGACCGCCTCGGTGTTCAGGGCGTTCTTGAACGCTTTCTGTTCCTCATCCGGGAGCTTCTCCCTGAGTGTCCGGACGACCTTCTTTGCGATGTCGTTCGGTTCGTACTGGCCGGGACGGAGCTCCACCCATGCCTTCGTCCGTTCCCTGACAGCCTCCGGCGGGCCGCCGATGACGGCGACCGAGGGTGCAATCTGGAGGCCGATCGCAACCCCGAGGGGAACGTTCCTGAAGTACTGCCGTTCTCCCCGGACGATGAAGGCGCCCCGGGCCACGTACTCGCCGGACTCGGCCGTCTTGCTCACCTGGTCGGGCCGGGCGGCGTAGACGTCCGCGGTGAAGTGCCCGGCTTTCCAGGCGTTGGAGTAGGAGGCGGCAAACCGCACGGCCTCGTCCATGTGTTCTGTCGCGCCCTTCACGATGACGACGCTCCCGCCGTGGACGTCGGCGTGGACGAAGAGGTCCCCGCCTTCCATGTACTTCTTGACGAGTTCCTCGTTCTGGGAGGCGTCACGGCCGCCGATGACAAGGACGCCGTCGGAGGTCGTGAACCAGCGGAACCGGTGGTACCACCGCTTCTTCTGGAGGGCAAGGTTCTGCTTCTGCCGGGGCTTTGCGGCGATCTGCTTCTCCATCGCCGCGAGAGCGCCCGTCTTCTTCTTCTTGAACTTCTTAATCTGGTCGTAGTAGCGGCCGATGTTCTGCTCGATCGTCTCGTGGACGTAGACCTTCACCCGCTCGCCGGAGAGATCGAGCTCCACCGCCGCCTCCGCGGGGTGGACCGCGCGGACCATCTTCGCCGCCGGNNGCCTCATCGAGCGTCGTGATGATCCCGGTAACCGGCGCGTAGTTCTCGTAGAGCACCTCGACGAGCCGCTCGTTCCGCTCGATCTTCTTCTCAAAGCCCTTGATCGCCTCCGCCTGGCGCCGGCGGATCACCTCTTCCTGGGAGAGGCGGGGTTTCCCGGTCGCGGCCTCCTCCTCCTTCTCCCCCGTCACCTTCGGGTAGAACGCGTCGAGAGCCTCGCTGAAGGTCGCAAACCGCTCGCGGACCTCTTCGCCCGCAAGCACCACCGGCCAGCACCCCGACCCGGTTATCACCGGCTCGGCTCGCCGCGAGACATCGGCCATCAGCCGGTCGAACGCCTCCCGGACGGGCTCCGGGTCCACCTCGGCAGCGGGGGCGCTCTTCTCGACGCCCGCCCGCCGGCAGACCTCTTCGGCATACGCGCCGCCGAGCATGCACCCGACGGCAAGCGTCCGGACGATGTCGCGGTCGGANNCCCGGGATCACCTCCCGGTTCTTGAACCGGTGGTGCCAGAGGGGCTTGATGATCGTATACCCCTCGTCGCAGAGGACCGCGTTCCCCTCGTCGAAGAGCTCGAGGATGAGGTGATAGGTCGTCTCTCTCTTCCCGATATCGATGCTGAAGGTGCGCTCGATACCGAGCTGGCGGATGCCGAGCACCTTCCCGCCCTCGAGGTGCTTTCGAAGCAGCATCGCAAAACTTGGCGGGTTCTTCGGGGGCGTGGGGAACTCCGCGACGAAGTGGGCGCGCCGCCCGGTCTCAATGAGGAACTGGTATTTTGCCTTGTCTTCCCCGTTCAGCCTGATGCCGAGGGTCTTTGCATCGAACTGGTAGATCTTGCCGACCCAGAGCGGGAGGCGATCGGCNNCATTCGGCCCGGTACCTAAAGAAGAGTACTGCCGGCGGCGGGGACGGGGTTTTGGCGGGATGAGAGGCTTATGCCGGGATGCCGGCGAGAGGTGGGGGAAGAGAGACAGGGTCAGCGTCATCATAAGCCGCAGGCTTTTGGGGCTGGGAATGACGCCGCTTGGGGATCGTGCTTCAAGGTTTCTAGAGCATCTCAGGCTGATAGATAGTCTTCTTCGATAACATGTCCCAATCTGCGGGTTTCAGCAGGATATCGCCACGCGGGGGAGGGGCGGGCGGGGAGGGGGGAGCATCCCCCCC
>DALN01000152.1:15709-22112 GCA_002499455.1 Methanoculleus sp. UBA77
CGGCCTTCGCGCCTTCGCGTGAGATCGTATGAGCCGGGAGTAAGGGCCCGGACCGCTACCATTGCAGAGAGCTTGCTCTACCGGCTACTTCTAACCGTCCTCTCACCCGTCACGCAACACACCGGGCAACCAGCGGCCCAGAACAGGGTAGCGCTCAAGACAGCAGCACCCCACACTCGGGGGTACCCTTCAACTCCTCAAGAAAAGCAAAAATCAGAACCGGGGAGTCTTACTCCTCGGTCGTCTCTTCCGCGGCTTCCTCAACCGCGGGGGCTGCCGCCGCCGGAGCGGCCGGGCGCGGGAACGTCTCCTTCATGACGACGTTCGTGATTTCGGGGTTGTACTCGAAGATCTCGCGGACGAGGGTGCCCCGCCAGATCATCCAGCGGCGGTCGTAGGTGATCGCCGGGGGGAGCGCGAGTTCGACGGTCCCGTCGACGATGGTGATCTCGATGTCGGACCGACCGGAGTAGAGCTTGATGAGGCCCTTGATCTGCTCAACCGGGTCCTCGACCTTCTCGACGATCGCGTAGGAGTAGTGCAGGGTCTTTCCCGCCAGCGGGTGGTTGAAGTCGACGACGGCACGCCTGCCGATGACATCGACGACGAGCCCCTCGCGGCCCTCAACCTCGATCCGCATGCCACGCTTCGGCTTCTCGCGGAACTGCGTGACCGGGACGGACTTTACCTCATCGTCCTGGTGCGCCCCGAACGCCTTCTCCGGCGGGACATCGACCTCTCCCTCGGCGCCGACCTCTTTGCCGATCAGCTCGTCCTCAAGGCCGACGATGACGTGGTGGCTCCCCAGGCGGATAGTGACCGGGCCATAATCCGCCCGCGGGTTGTAGATCCCCTCTTCCTTTGCGCGATCCTCATCCGTGGTATCGAAGATATTCTCACCGAAGCTGCCGGTGTACCTGAGCCTGATAAAATCTCCTTCCTGAAGTGCCATTCCATTCACCTTGGGTAGCAGAATACGTTACGGTCTCCGGCACGCCTCCCGTACCGGTCCGCCGCATCCCTGCGTCTCGTTGTTCCAATTTATTTGGATGGATTGGTATTTATACTGTTTACCAGCAGGCCCCGGCGGCCACCTCCTGCCGGGCCGGGCCTGAATTGCCCGGGATCAGGCAATACGGCGAGGGGTGCAGGCATTCCGGCCCGGGACACCCGGCCAAAATCTTGAAGTCTCCCGGGGGTTGAAGGGGGCAGGCAGGATCATGGACGAGGTGCAGCAGCAGACGGTGGGGGTCTCCTACGCCCCCTGTCCGCCGGAAGAGTTCTGCGGGAGAGTCGAGGAGCGTGACCTACTCAGGACCATACTTGCCGGGGCGGGAGAACGCGGGCAGGCGGTGATGATCTCCGGCCCGCCCGGCATCGGCAAGAGTTCTCTCCTCACCTGGCTCGCGAACGAGGCGCAGCAGCACTCCGGCGGGCTGCCGTCTCCCGTTCTCAGGGGCGAGGTCTTCGACCTCCCCGGCATGATCTTCTCGGCGTTCCGCGAACTGTTGAGAGACCTGCGGCGGTGCGCCGCATCCGGCAGGTTCGGGGCTCTCCTCGACAGCGAGGGGCTCAGGGAGGCGATCCGGTATGCCGACGATGTGCTCGAGAAGTACGCCGCCCCGGTGGAGCCGGTCGGCCTGCTCTCAAAGACCGGGGAAGAGATCATCGGCATCTTCGCTCAGTCGCCCGAGGTCGGGTACGACCGGGTGCTCCAGGCGTTCGGAGAACTGCTCACCGCACTCGGACGACAGGTGAGTGGGGCCGGGCAGATCGCGGCAGTCCTGCTCGAGGATGTTCACCTCGCCCCGGCCCTTGACCGCCGGCTTCTCAGGGACCTCGCAGACGACCTGCCGCCCGGCATCCTCCTCGCCTTCACCTGCCGGGCAGACGACGGGACAGGCCCCGGGTACGCGACGATGAAGAAAGAGATCAGCGGGCCGGGCCTGCCGGAGATCTCGCTCTCCGGGATGCGGAAAGAGGAGATCCGGGAACTCGCGAAGAGGCGGTTCGAGCTCGCCGTCGATGATGCTGCCGCCGGTGTCCTTGAGACAAACCGCGGCGACCCGTTCGGCCTCGTGGCCTGCTTCAACGCCCTGCGCCGCCGCGGCCTGGCCCCTACCGCCGAGAAGATCGCGGATCTCCTCGCCGGGACGCCGGACCCGGCAGACCTTGCCTTTGCCACCTTCTCCGGCCCTCCCTGTACATGGGCAAACGATCTCTGCGTCTTAAACCCGCCGTTCCCGGTGCCGGTCATGGCCTGCATGCTCGATATCGAGGGGATGAGCGTGACACTGATGATGGACCGCCTGCAGGAGAGCGGCATCCTCCGGAGGCTCCCGGGCGGGGAGTATGCCTTCGCCCACCCCCTCCTGCAGGAGCACTGCAGAGCCACGCTCTCCACGGACGCAAAGGCCGCACTGAACGCCCGTGCGGCGGGCTGCTTCGAGCGCTCCCTGCACCGCCTCTCCGGCAGGCTGCACGTCCTCCTCTCGCTTGCCTGCCACTTCTTCCATGCGCGGGAGTATGCAAAGGCGGCGGACCTGAACCTGGAACTGGGCCTCCGGTTCCATCACCGGGAGGATTACGACACGGCGCTTCTGCTGACGGAGCGGGCAATCGCCTCTGCGGAGCGCATCGGGGACGGGGACCTCCTCGCGGCTGCACGACGGCAGCGGGACCTGGTCCGGCAGAAGGCCGGGCCGTGAGGGTTTATCACCGTCGAGGAGAGACGCTCTGGTGCGATTGCAATGCTTGAAGTCGAGGCAAAGTTTGCGGTCCCCGAACCGGGGGACGTCAGGGACCGGCTCAACCGGCAGGGCGTCCGGATGGCGCTACGGCAGCAGGAACGCGATGTCTACTACAACGCTCCCCACCGTGATTTCGGGAAGACCGACGAGGCGTTGCGGGTCAGGTACGACGACGCCGGGACTACCGTGACCTACAAAGGGCCAAAGGTCAGGGTCGGAAGCGCAAAGGCCCGCAAGGAGTTCAACCTCGCGGTGGACTCAGGGAAGACGCTCGAGGAGATCCTCTCCCGTCTCGGCTTCCGGCGGGCTGCCGTGGTCTCGAAGGTCCGGGAGTTCTACGAGATGGGAGACGTGACGGTGACGCTCGACGACGTCGAGGGTCTCGGCACCTACATCGAGATCGAGATCCTGACCGAGGATGCAAAAGAGGATGCTGCCGACCGGATCGGAACGATCGCAAAAGAACTGGGTGTAGATGGTCCACCGATCTACACCTCGTATCTTGAGATGCTGCTGTCTAAACAGCAATAAGGTCGATATGGATATCTTTTGGCTCTTTTCCGAAGTGGATGAGAGCGCCGTAGCCCTCTGAGGCGGGGCCGGGGTTGACGACGGTGACGCCGTCGACCTCGGTGATGCCCCGTGCCTCATGGATGTGGGCACAGCAGACGAGATCGAACCGGGTCATGTGCTTCCTGATGCTCTGGCTGCCGACATGGTCTTCGCCGACAGTATCCAGCGCCTCGTAGGGCGGGGCGTGGCAGAGAAGGACGTTGTGCATATTTTTGTCCATGTGGTTGACGATCCGGGTGAGTTTATCGTCGATCTCCTCCTCGGACAGTTCAAATGGTGTGCCAAAGGGAGTTTTGTTCGATCCTCCAAGCCCGGCGAGTGTCACCTTGCCGAGGGCGATCCATGAGTCGTGGAGACAGATTGCTTCTGAGCGTTCGAGCACGTCGACGATCTCGCGGGGGTCGCAGTTGCCGGGGATTGCAAAACAAGGTACGTCAAAGCGGGAGAGTACCGAATCTACAGGCTCAAGTGGACCGAAGTTGGTGATGTCGCCTGCGATGATGACTGCATCATAGTCGTAGCTGAGAAAAGCGTCAAGCTTCCCGTAGTTACCGTGCAGATCTGCTAAGAGTAGCACATCCATCATGCTCTATAGATGAGAAGTGCGCCTAAAAAACCTTATCTCATGATCCATCCAGGAGCCGGTTATCCTGCCGCCGAGTGCCAGTTTCCCAAGAGTATTTTCTGTTTCTGGAAGGAGCCGACGGGGGCGGCCGTTCTGGAGCGGGGTCCCCGGCAGCGGCAGGAAGTAGTGGATGTGCGCCTTCCCCGAACGGGTGACCATCTTTACGAGGTCAAGCGTTGCGCGCTGATCGTCGTCGCTCTCAAACGGCAGGCCGACGATGAAGTCTACGACCGGGACGAGCCCGTGCTCCCGACAGAGATCGACGGCGCGTACGACGTCCTCGACGGTATGCCCCCGGTGCAGCCGGCGGAGCACCTCGTCGCTGCCGGACTGGGCTCCGAAGTGCAGGCGGGTGTTCGCGCAGTGGTCGAGGATGAGCTCGATGGATTGGCGCGAGATACACTCGGGGCGCACTTCACCGGGGAAGGTGCCGAAGTAGATCCGGCCCTTGAGGCTCCGGAGGAGGCGCTCAATCTTATCGAGTCTGAGATGGACGCCGTCAGAGCCGTAGGCAAGGGCGTTCGGGGTGACAAAACGGATGTCCCGGTAGCGCGAGGCGTAGCGAGCGATCTCATCGATAGAACGGTGCCGCATGCACCGCCCGAAGAGGCGCGGGGTCTGGCAGTAGCCGCAGGCAAACGGGCACCCCCGGGTGATCTCGACGAACCCTTTCATCTGCGCGAACGGGGGGTAGCCGTCGAGGAGGACGGTATGGCGGGCGGGCACGTAGCCGCTTGCGGTGGCGACGCCGGGAGGCGGGTCCCGCCCCTTCTCGATGGCGGAGAGAAGTGCCGGGAGCGTGTACTCGCCCTCCCCGACAACGACGTAATCGGCATACTCCGCCACCTCGCGGTAGCAGGCGGAGGGGTGAGGGCCACCGGCAATCGTTATGCAGTCCGCCTCCGCGATCTCGTCACGATATACCCGTTCGTTGATGGAGTTCAGGCTGTAGATGGTGACGTCGGAGAGCGGTTCGTCGGTTATCTCAAGATGGTAGCCGGAGACCTCGCACGCCGCGTAAAGGGCGGCAAGAGTGTTGTTTGCCTGGGGTATGGCTCGCCAGTTAACGTTCATGGGTGTAAGAGAGCTCCGCCAATCGGATCGGCGAAAAACCGGGACGAGCAGCAACGGTCCTGATCCGATCGCCTTCCGGATCCGGGGGCAATTCTCTATACCGTCTCTTCAAAGAAGAAGATTAATGTGACGCTATCGACGAAATATTAATAGATACATGAAAATTACCGATTTCATGAGGGTCTTTGCAAGTGAGCGCCCGGATCGAGGTTCTGGACGCACTCGTGCGGCAGGAGTCCAAGGAAGAGATAAAGCAGCATATCCCCTCCTCGACCTATGCATTTACTGTCAACTCCCTCAAGAAGGTTGGTTTTGTCAGGGAGGCCGACGGCGAGGTCTCGCTGACAGACAGGGGACATGCCTACCTTCTCATCTTCGAACGGTTCAAGGAGAGCATCGAGACTCTCCGGATGCTGTACGAGGCCTTCCCGGACCATACCATTACGTTCCCGGACGAGTTTGCCCTCCGGCTCTGCGAGATCCGTGATGCCCGGCTTATCGCCTCGGAGCCGTCCGATATCCTGAAGCCGCATCGTGTCTTCACAGACTACCTGAAGAACACGAAGGAGATCTACGGTGTTTCTCCCATCCTCTTCCCCGATTACCCGGAGTTCTTCTTGGCCTTGGCAGAGAGCGTTGAGACGATCTCACTGGTTGTGACACAGGAGGTCTTCGATATCGTCTCGACTTACCCAATCGGGGACCACGACAATATTAAGTTATATCTTGCTCCGCAAGCTCCTAGAATCGCTGCCACCGTCACGGATACCTTCCTCTCGATCGGGTTCTTCTACAAGTCGGGAGGCTACGACTTCACACGAGACCTCATCGCAACATCCCCTGAAGCAATAATATTTGGAAAGGATCTTATCCGTTACTACAGGGCAAAATCCCGCAGGATTGTATAGCCCGTATAGAGGATCCATTCCCCGTCGACAAACGCGTTCCGAAACATCTCCAACTTGTTGCAGTAAGCAACGATGTAGAAGGAACTGTGAATCAGGCTGATGAACAGGACGTCGATGCCGACGATAAAACCTGAAAAATACGCACCGATGATCACCATATGGGCAGCCAGGCTGAGACCGAGCAGCAGGACAGTAACCTGCGCCCGGGTCAGCATGGTTGGGATCGTCAGGATGCCTGCCATTCTATCCTTTTCGACGTCGCGGACATCGTAGATGACGGTATTGACAAAACTCTTGCAGAAGAAGAAGAGACAGACCAGCATGACCGGCAGGCTGAAGGTACCGAGGAAGATCAGGATGCTAAGCGACCATGTGAGGGCGACGATACAGTTCTTCGCTCCCATGCTCCCCTTCAGCCTGAACCCCCCGATACCCTTCGTATACAGGTATGCGACGAGGAACGGCACGATAAG
>DALN01000035.1:0-134 GCA_002499455.1 Methanoculleus sp. UBA77
CGACGAGGGGGAGGGAGACCGCGGTCCGGATCTCAGCGAGCTTCATAAGCCCGTGGCCCGGTCCGGCGTCGCTCTTCGAGTTGGTCGCAAACGTCGGGCTGAGGGCCACATAGTCGGCCCCCTCCGCCGCGGCG
>DALN01000035.1:252-691 GCA_002499455.1 Methanoculleus sp. UBA77
ACGTCCAGGCGGTCGTTCACGATGAAGAGGGCGCCGGCCTCAAGGGTGATCTCGCGGATGGCGAGGGCTGCCGTGAAGAGGTCCCGCCCGGAGAGGTTCTTGTCCCGGAGCTGGACCACGTCCGCTCCTCCCGCGACCGCCTGCCGGGCAAGCTCCGCGTGGGAGCGGCCGCGGCCGATCTTCTCGTCGGTGACTACGTAGAGGTCGTATCCCATCACCGCTCCTCGATCCGCGCGTTCCGGGCGAGGTCGTCGGGGGAGAGCCCGGCAAGTTCGTCAAAGAGCCCCGTCCTGAACGAGTAGGGGCCGCGTGCCCCTTCCGCTGCCAGTTCCCCGGCCCGGCCGAAGGCCGCGAGCGCCGCGGCCGATGCGACGGCGTAATCGTCTGCGACCGCGACGAACGCCGCCGTGACCGAGGAGGCCATGCACCCGGTGCCCGA
>DALN01000035.1:734-7162 GCA_002499455.1 Methanoculleus sp. UBA77
GTCATCGATACGACGGTCCCGGTCAGGCGGGCGCATGCCCGTGCCGTCTCGACGGGATCGCCTGCAACTCCGCCCGAGTCCACCCCCCGGACACTCCCGCCGGTCCCGGCAATGACGCCGATCTCCCCGGCATTCCCCTTCAAGACGGCGATCTCGAGGGCGTCGAGGAGTTTATGCACAGTTTCGGTCCGGAACGGTGTCGCCCCCGCACCGACCGGGTCGAGGATGACCGGGATGCCGAGGTCGTTTGCCCGGCGGCCGGCAATGAGCATCGCATCGACCTGCGCGGCGGAGAGCGTCCCGATGTTCAGGACGAGGGCGCCTGCGGCGGCGACCATATCGGCGACCTCTTCGGGCGCCTCGGCCATCACCGGGGCGGCTCCGGTAGAGATCGTTATGTTTGCGCAGTCGTTGATCGTGACGCTGTTCGTGATGTGGTGGATGAGCGGCCGCTGCTCCCGCACGGCGGCAAGGAGGCCGGCAGGGATGGCCCCGTCCATCATGCGTGCCGATGAGCCTTCTGTCGTGTTGCCCGGCATAACTACCGTATATATTTCTGCGGCGACTGCATAAAACCGGTTGCCGGGCATCCGCGGGTCGTACCTCTATACCGTCTTCGCACAGGACCGCGCACCCTGCCTTCCGGAGAGCGCGGCCCGGCTCACTTCAGGTCGTGCCGTCGGAGGAAATTGCGGACCTTCCGGGACTCCACCCATCCCCGGTCCAGCTGCCGGATGTAGTCGTTGATCCGCTCGACCTGTTCGCGGATGACCCCCGCCGTCACCTCGTCCTCCAGCAGCTCCGCCCTCCCCAGGGTCACCTGAAGGGGCTGGCGGATGTGGTCGCCGAGGACGGCGAACTGCTCGATGTTCCGCTCGATCTGGTAAAAGGCCTGCTGGCGAAGCAGTTCATGCTGCCTCCTCTCGGTGATATCCCTCCCGACCGCCTGGACCCCGACCACCTTCCCGTGCTCCAGGATCGCCGACTCGTTCAGCTCGACGAACGCCGTCGTCCCGTCTTTGCGGCGGAACTCGACCTCGAGCCCCTCGACCGGCTCGCCCCGCGCGATCTTCCTCTGCCCCTCCTCCCACGCGGCGAGCGACAGCGGGCTGACGTAGTCGCGGCATTTGTGGCCGGTGAGTTCCTCGGGGGTGTAGCCGAGGATACGGGTCACTGCCGGGGAGATGTAGGTGATCCCGTCGTCGTGGTAGCAGGTGTAGATCATATCGAAGCTCCGCTGCGCGATCTCGCGGAACTTCTCCTCGCTCGCGAGGAGGGCCTCTTCGGCCGCTCGCCGCTCGATCCCCTGCGCCAGGATGTTTGCCGCCGCCTGGACGAAGTTGATGTCGTCCCGGGTGAATCTGCGGCGCGTCCGGGTGTGGGCGCCGAGCACCCCGTAGGGCGTCTTCTCCCCCTGGATGATGACGCTGATGCCGCTTGCGATCCCCTCGTCCCGGAGGAGAGCCGGGCCGGTAAAGCGCGTCTCGGTCCTGAGATCCTCGACGATCACCGGCTCATGAGAGAGGAGCGTGTACCCCGCCTGTGAGTCGGTCCCTCCTTCCGCACAGGCCGTCCCGAGCAGGGCACTGCTGAACCCCACCGCCGCCTCGAGCACGAATGCATCCTCGCCGGGGAGGTACCGGAGCACCTTGGCGTACTCAACCTCCAGGTGCCCGGCCACCATCCGGACCGCCGCATCCATCAGTTCCTGTGGCCCGGCCCCCGCAAGAGCGAACTGGCCGAGGTCTGCGATCGCCGCCTGCTGTGCCGCCCGGACGGCGGTGAGATCTTCGGCATGTCTCCTCGCGGTGATGTCCCGGAACCTGACGAGCGTCATCCCGGCGTACGGAGCGCCTGCCATCGGCCGGCACGAGAACGAGAACCAGCGCACCTCGCCGGCGGCGGTCCCCATCCGGCAGGCGGCATCTGCGACCTCCTGCCGGGACCGGAGAGCGTCGACAAGCATTGGGCCGGCTCTCTCCCCCTCCGGGATGAACGGCGCGAGGCAGCGGGTGATGAATGCCCCGGTCTCCATGCCGCGGGCTGCTTCGTCCTCGACGCCGAATGTCTCCTGAAACGACCTGTTCAGCCACGCGACAGTGTTGTCCCGGTCAAGAATAACGACAGCATCGTCCAGTTCGTCAAAGCAGCGGTACACAAATGACTCCCATAGGCCTGGGCCTGTGCATGCGGAAACCCCGGGCGGGGGTGCCGTATATCAATACTATTTGATCGGGTTCAGGAATATCATTTTTTGGAAATCTCCCGGACCCCGTGCTGCAGGCGGCAACCGCAGAGGACAGGTTCCTGCAGTTCCGGCCCGGCCCGTGACGGGACGGTGGTATGGGATGCCCCGTGCTCGTGGTGCGGTCGGGCAAGGCGACGTTCTATAAGAGGCTGCTTGAGCGTTGAATCTCTAAAATGGACGCCGAGGGGGAGATTTGAACTCCCGAGGTGCCGAACACCAGTGGCTTTCGAGGCCACCGCCTTCCCGGACTAGACTACCTCGGCACAAAATCTGCCTGAAATATTTACCGTCTGCGGCTATAATGGTATCCTTTGATACCTGCCCGGATGCGGCCCTGATCTTCTGCTGCGGGAGAAGCCTCCCGCAGGATCAGGAGATCGAGGGGGAAGAGGTCGGGGTCTTCCCGGCCTCTTCGCGCGGGTGACTTACTGTGCGCCCGCTCTTCCGGTCTGGGTGATCATCATGTCGTCGACGCGGACGAGGAGCATGGCCGTCTCGGTCGCGCTCTTGATCGCCTGGGTCTTGACACGCTGCGGCTCGATGACGCCGGCCTCACGCATGTCGACGATCTCCCCGGTGTAGACGTTGAGCCCGGCATACCTCGCGCCGTCGGCGTGGGCCTTTCTCAGGGCGACGACCTTGTCGATGGTGTCGAACCCGGAGTTCTCTGCGAGCGTCCGCGGGATGACCTCGAATGCGTTCGCGAACGCCTCGATGGCGAGCTGGACACGGCCGCCGACGGTCGCGGCGTAGTCGCGGATACGCATCTGGAGTTCGGTCTCGACCGACGCACCGCCGACGACGAACTTGCCGTCCTCGATGGCGTCCTGGACGACCCGGGCCGCGTCGTAGACCGCCCGCTCGAGTTCGTCGAGGAGGAGCTGGGAGGTGCCCCGCAGGAGGATCGTCACGGCCTTGGGGTTCTCGCAGCCGGAGATGACCGTCAGGTCGGCGTCGGGGATCTCCTCGGCAGCCTCGGCGTGGCCGAGCGTCGCCTCGGTGAGTTCCTCGGGCTTGTTGACGATCGAGCCGCAGAGCGCCTTCGCGGCGAACTTCATATCCTCTTCCTTGACATCCTCAACGGCGTAGATACCGTTCTTTGCGAGGTAGTACTGCACCGCGTCGGCGATACCCTTCTGGCAGAGGACGACGTTAGCGCCGGAGGCGACGATCTGCTCGGCGAGCTTCCGGAGGGACTCGCGCTCCTGCTCGGCGAACGCCTTCATCTGGTCGGAGGAGGTGATCTTGATCTTCGACTTCACCTGGGTCTTCGTGACCTCGAGGGGCTGGGCGAGCAGGGCTACCTTCGCGTCGGTGACCTTATCGGGCATCTGCTCAAAGACCCGCTTCTTGTCGATGACGACGCCCCTGACGAGTTCCGCATCGTGCATCGAGTCGCCGACCTGCTTCTTGATCTTGACGTCGTCCTCGTCCACGACGTAGGTGCCCGGGGCCGTCTCGGTCGCGACCTGCCGCACCGCGTCGACCACGATGCCCCCGATCGTGTCCTTGATCGCCTCGATCGACTTGCCGGTCAGGGCAGTGTCGGCGATCTTCAAGAGGTTCTCCCGGTCGTCGAATCCGACGGTGATGGCCAGGTCCTCGATGATGGCGAGGGCCTTCTCCATGCCGAGCTGGTAGCCGTGGGCGATGATCGTGGGGTGAACCTCCTGGGCGAGCAGGCTCTCCGCCTCTTCCATCAGCGATCCGACGAGTACGGTCGCGGTCGTGGTGCCGTCGCCGACCTCGCCGTCCTGGGCCTCGGCGACCTCGACGACCAGCTTGCCGCCGGGGTGCTGCACGGACATCTCGTGCAGGATGGTCGCCCCGTCGTTCGTGATCACCACATCACCGCTGGAGCTGACCAGCATCTTGTCCATTCCCCGGGGACCGAGCGTTGTCCGAACGGCCGCCGCAATTGCCTTTGCAGCCATAATGTTCGAGCGCTGTGCCTCGAATCCGCGCGTACGCTCAACGTTGTCCCGCAAAATAATGATGGGCTGTCCAGCAAGCATTGTATAATCCTCCTTTGTCCGTTAGGTTTGTTCAGAGGTTCTATATATACTGTTCGATTAGTCTCGCTTCTACCGGTGCTCCCCGGCCGATCAGCGGCGCCGGATCAACCAACTCACGGTTATACGCGCTCAAAAATCGTGAAGGGGCCGGAGGCTGCAGGCATCCGCCTCTCCAGGAAAACAGGTGCGGCCGGCCTTTCAGCCGAGCCTCGATATCGTGAAGAGCGAGAGGACCGGGACGCCTTCGACCTCCCGGATGCCCTGTTTGTCGAAGAGCGACCAGACCGCGACCGGCGTGGCCCCGTGCCGCCGGAGGAACCGGATCGCCTCCGCAAGCGTCGTCCCGGTCGTGACGACGTCGTCGATGATGATGCAGCGCTGCCCGGTGATCGTCGAGAAGGTGCCGGAGAGGGACCCGGTGGGGGTCTCGCTCGGGCTGTGCTTCGCCGGGAGGTAGACGGCGAGTTTCAGTCCCTCCTCTGCGGCGATGAGGGTCGCGAGCGGGACGCCTGATGATGCGATGCCGATGACCGTGTCGACCACGTCGACGGTGGACCGGGCGCTCCCCCCCTCCGCGAGGTAGAGGAAGCGCTTGAGCATGATCATCGCCATGTCGGAGAGAAGCATCCCATGGCTTCCCACCGCCGTCCAGTCGATATGGACATCTTTTGGGGCCTCCATACCCTTCTGCTGGGTGAGCAGCCAGGTGACCGTCTCCATCGAGAGGCCCAGTTCGTCGGATATCTGGCCGGGAGTATGCCCTTCTGCCTGGAGCGCCTTTGCCTTCGTGATCAACTCTTCGAGGGCGGACATGGAGAAGAGATCTCCGGGTGATTATTTAAGTTTTCTTTTAATTGCTGCGCCGCAGACCGGGCAGTCGCCCGGCTCCCGCCAGTACCGGCCGCATCCGCTGCACCGGTAGCGCCACCGGATCGCCCGGGCCGGCCGCTGCCGGATGCTCCGGGTCTCGATGCCGAGGCGGTGCGCCACGTTCTGGACCGCGAAGTCGTCGGTGACGAGGACGGCCGAGAGTTCCAGGGCGAGCGCGAGGATATCCCGGTCGGTCGCCGAGAGCACCCCGGCGTCCCCGGTCCGGACCGCAGCCGCGTCGACCCGCAGGAGATCCTCGTCGCGGGGCTCCCGGACGGAGAGCCCGGTCGCGGCGAGGGCCTCGAACCGGCATTTCGCGTGGAGGTCGGCAAGCTCCCCGACCACCGAGGGGGTGGTCCATGCCGGCCCTTCGACCGGGACCTCTGCAAAGAAGACCGAGGCATCGAGGACGAGCGTCATCGAGAGAACTCCACGGTGGTATCCTCCCGGCACTCCACGGGATAGCCGAACTCCGCGAGGAGCGAGCAGGCGGTCTTTGCATGCATCGAGAGGGTATGGGTGCTGTACTCCCCGCCGCAGAGGGCGAGGTAGACCAGGAGCTGGTCGGCGAGGTGGACGTCGACCGTGCCGGGGCCCGCGAGTTCCTCCGCGAGGGCCCGTGCGGCCGCCCTCCCGACCTCCTCGGCGGGGAGGCCTCTCCTGCCGAGAGCGACGGCGCCCTTCGCCCCGCACCAGGCGGTGATGGAGCTCCCGGTGCTCGGTCCCCCGTCGCGGGCATCAAGGGTCGCGGTGCAGGTGAGGCCGGCAACGTCGCGGAGGAGGTCGCCGGCGGCGGCCGCCTGCCGCTCCGTGACGTGTCCGGGAAGGTTCGCCGAGCAGGAGACGAGCCCGCACGCTCCCTCCCCCGGGATCGCGATCGGTCCCGGGAGGCCCGGCTCCACCCTGACGCGGACGCTCCCGCCGCCCCGCGGGTAGTAGCCCCGCTCGAGCAGATCGATAGCGATCGACGCCCCGGCCCGGCGGAGGACCGGGACGAGGACGCGGTCGACGTAATCGATCGTCGGGCTCTGCGCCACCTCGGTCCCGCCCGTGACCGTGATGCTCCCTCCCGCACGGAGGGCGGCCGGGAGCCATGCCTGGAGGACGAGAGGAATGCTCCCGGCGGTTCCCGTATCGATCACGAGGTCGGCCCGCCGGAGAGAGCCGGGGGTGAAGGTGATCTCGCGGCTCCCGGGCGAGAGCCCCGAGTATTCGGCGCCGCAGGTACCGGCAACCGCCCGGACCGCGGCGATATGCTGGGGGGCGAGCCCCGGCCTCTCCCGGTTCTCCCGGAC
>DALN01000035.1:7174-18590 GCA_002499455.1 Methanoculleus sp. UBA77
ACGATCTGCCCGCCCCCTTCGAGGTGTGACCCGTCAATGGTGAGCATCGTCCCTGATCGCGGTGGCGATAGCGTTCGCGGCGGATATGAAGCTTGAGGCGTTCTCGTAGGTGTCGCTGGAGACGACCGAGGAGACCCCTGCCGCCCGCAGGCGCGTGTAGGCGCCGCTCGTGAGCACCCCGTGGACGCAGGCAGCGTGGATGGACGTGGCCCCCTGCTCGCGGAGCATGCAGGCGGCGGTCGCGAGGGTCCCGCCGGTGGAGATGATATCGTCGACGATCACGACATCCCGGCCTTCGGCATCGATGGACTTCGGGGCGATCCGGACCTCTTCGCCCGAGAGCCGGGTCTTCTCGAGATGATCGCAGTCCCACCCGCCGACCGCGGCGACATCGGCGGCAAACGCGACCGCGCCCTCGTCGGGAGCGAGGATCAGGGGATTCTTCAGGCGCAGGTCGCCGACGTAGCCGCCGATCGCCGGGGCGATGGTGACGTTCTTTGCCGGGACCGCGAAGAAGTCCAGGATGGCAGGGTCGTGGATGTTGACGATATAGACCCGCTCGACGCCGGTCGAGAGCGCCCGTGCGACCGCCCTGGCGCTGATCGGTTCGCCGGAGTGGATGCGCCTGTCCTGCCGGGAGTAGCCGAGGTAGGGGACCACGAGGGTGATCCTGGATTGGTCGGCGGCATCGATCGCGAGAAGGGTCTGGACAAGCATGTCGTTATCAACAATGCTGCTGACGATCAGGGTTTCGTCGTCCAGATCCCCGCATTTGAGGTACATCTCACCGTCGGGAAACCGGTTGAATTTTGTCTCAACCAGGAGGATCCCCATCTTTTCGGCAATGCGGGCTGCTAGGACCTGGGAGCGTTCGGTACTGACTATTCTCATAGGACACCTTTGCTGGAAAGTATTTGAACGAGCATGAATAAATTATATAAGTACCAGTGCAGCAAAGAGGTAAACTCGACGATGGATTCAACGACTCCAACAGAAATTCCGAAGATTGAGCTCACCCATGACGAGCTGACGGAGATCGATGACTTTGCCGGCCTTGAGCTGAGCGCATCGTCCGATATCGATGTCCCGCCGAACCTGATTGACCAGGTTATCGGCCAGGAACACGCCGTCGAGGTGATCCGGAAGGCTGCGGTCCAGCGCAGGCACGTGATGATGATCGGCACGCCGGGGACCGGCAAATCGATGCTGGCAAAGGCGATGGCCGAGCTCCTCCCCAAAGAGGATCTGCAGGATATTCTGGTCTACCCGAACCCCGAAGACAACAATAACCCTATCATCAGAACAGTGCCCGCGAGCCGCGGCAAACAGATCGTGAACGCCCATAAGGTGGAGGCACGAAAGAAGGTCCAGATGCGGAGCACGCTGATCATGCTCCTCATCATCGGTATCATCGGCTACGCGATCATCACCTACCAGTGGCTCATGGGCATCATCGCCGCCGCATTCGTCTTCATGGCGCTGAAATACTCGATGCCCCGCGAGGAGGCGATGGTCCCGAAGCTCCTGATCTCCCATGAGCCCAACACCCCCGCGCCCTTTGTCGACGCGACCGGCTCGCATGCCGGTGCCCTTCTCGGCGACGTCAGGCACGACCCCTTCCAGAGCGGCGGCCTCGAGACCCCGTCCCACGACCGCGTCGAGGGCGGGGCCATTCACCGGGCGCACGGGGGCGTGCTCTTCATCGATGAGATCAACACCCTCACCCCCCACTCCCAGCAGAACCTGCTGACCGCGCTCCAGGAGGGGGTCTTCCCGATCACCGGCCAGAGCGAGCGCTCGAGCGGTGCGATGGTCCGGACGGAGCCGGTCCCCTGCCGGTTCGTCATGATCGCGGCAGGCAACCTCGACGCCATCCAGGGTATGCACCCGGCGCTCCGATCCCGTATCCGGGGCTACGGCTACGAGGTCTACATGCGGGAGACGATGGAGGACACCCCGGAGAACCGGAAGAAGTTCCTCCGGTTCATCGCCCAGGAGGTCAAGAACGACGGGAAGATCCCCCACTTCAACCGCGACGCGATGCTCGAGGTCATCCGCGAGGCCCGGCGCCGCTCGAACCGGAAGGGTCACCTGACCCTGAAGCTCCGTGACATGGGCGGGCTCATCCGGGTTGCGGGCGACCTCGCACGGCAGGAGGGCGCGGAGTTCACCGACGTGAAGCACGTCCTCGCCGCAAAGGCGGCCGCCCGCTCGATCGAGGACCAGATCTCCGACGAGTACATACGCCGGAGCCGCGACTACGACATCACCGTCGTCGAGGGCACCCGGGTCGGCCGGGTGAACGGGCTTGCGGTGATGGGGAGCGACTCGGGCTCCGTCCTCCCGGTGATGGCCGAGGTGACGCCGAGCCAGGGGGCGAACGGTTCGGTCATCGCGACCGGTCTCTTAAAGGAGATCGCCCAGGAATCGATCAAGAACGTCAGCGCCCTGATCAAGAAGTTCACGGGGAAGGACATCCGGAACATGGATATCCATATCCAGTTCATCGGCACCTACAGCGGCGTCGAGGGCGACTCCGCCTCCGTGACGGTGGCGACGGCGGTGATCAGCGCCATCGAGAACATCCCGGTGCGCCAGGACGTCGCGATGACCGGGTCCCTCTCGGTCCGGGGTGACGTCCTCCCCATAGGCGGGGTCACCTACAAGATCGAGGCGGCGGCAAAAGCCGGTATCAAGAAGGTGATCATACCGCGGTCGAACCTGGACGATGTCCTGATCGAGGATCGCTACCGCGAGATGGTCGAGGTGGTCCCGGTCGACCACATCGAGGAGGTCCTCCAGAACGCGCTCGTGCCCGAGAACCGCGAAGGGTTCCTCTCGAAGCTCCGGAAGATGGCGGTCAACCCGACCACCATCTTCGATCCGAATGCAAACGTCGGGCGCTCGATAGTCTGATGCCTTATGGCTGCTGATGTGCGATACTACGACATCAGGTGCGTAAGGGGCGAGGTCACTCTGGTCGATATCGACAACGGAGTGGTCGAGTCCGCAGGCACCTCATTTTTTGATAAAGCTGTGATACGGGTGCTCGGGCCGAAAGGCTGGGGCTTTCTCACCCGCGACCACGTCGATATCGACTCGAAGCGAGAACTAAACGCCCTGGTCGAGGAGGCGGCACGCCTCGCGGCCGTGACGGCGGACGAGATCGACCTTGCCGACGTCCCCCGTGGCGTGCTTCCCGTCCCGCCCCTCAAGGAGGACCCGCGGGATATCGATCTCGAGGAGAAGACCCGGCTGCTTGCCGGTATCGAGGAAGCGGCCCGCATCGAGGGTGTTGCAAACACCCGGGCCCGCTACACCGAGGGGATCGACGCGGTCCGGTACCTGGACTCGAGCGGGAACGAGTACTCCTACGAGGCCGTCCGGTCGGGTTTCTCGGTCCTCGCGATAGCCTCACGGAACGGCGTGATGCAGATGGGGAGCGAGCGCGACCATACCACCACCGGCTTTAACCTCCGCGGCAAGCAGGACCTCGGCAGGAAGGCGGGCGAGGTCGCGGTCTCGCTGCTCGACGCGAAGATCCCGAAGGGCGGAGCTCGGCGGGCCATCCTCGACCCGGAGCTCGCTGGCGTCTTCACCCACGAGGCGGTCGGCCACGCGAGCGAGGGCGACCTCGTCCGCGAGGGCGCATCGGTCCTCGGCGGGAAGATCGGTGAAGCGATCGGGTGTCCGGGGCTCGTCATCGTCGACGACCCGACGCTCCACGAGTTCGGGTTCATGCCCGTCGATGCCGAGGGCGTCGCCGTCGAGCGTACGGAGATCATCTGCGACGGGATCCTCAGATCGTACATCCATAACCGCGAGACCCTTGCGGCGGTCGGGAACGGGATCGCCGGCCACGCCCGCGCCGAGCACGGGGCGCCGCCGATCGTCCGGATGAGCAACACCTTCATCGAGAACGGCGACGCCACCTACGACGAGATCCTCGCCGAGTGCCGGGACGGCATCCTCCTGATCGGGTCCCGGGGCGGCCAGGTCGACCCGGGGCGGGGGGTCTTTCAGTTCAACGCGGAGTACGGCTACCTGATCGAGGGCGGCGAGACGACCGATATGGTCAGGGACGTCTCGCTCTCGGGCGAGATCCTCTCGACGCTTCACAACATCGCGCTCATCGGGAACGACCGGAAGATGAGCCCGGGCTACTGCGGGAAGGGCGGGCAGAGCGTGCCGGTGAGCGACGGCGCGCCGCATCTCCTGCTCGAGAACGCAACCATCGGGGGGCGGGGCGAATGAACGGCGAAGATCTGATCGAGCGGGTCCTCCGGGAAGGCACTAGACAGGCCGACGAGGTCGAGGTCTTTTACTACCGGGGGGAGAGCATCGCTACCGAGATCAAGAAGGGGATCCTCGGCACCGCCGAGGAGTCAGAGGCCTGGAGCATGGCCATCCGGACCGTCAACGACGGGCGGATCGGCTTTTCGTCCACGGGCGATCCCGACCGGTGGAAGGAGTGCCTGGACGCCGCGCTCGCGAGCGGCCGCCTCGCCACCCCGCAGCAGTGGGGCGGGTTCCCGAAACCCGCCGAACTCGCGGGCACCGCCTCCGCGGCGGACCGGGACCTCGTCGTCGCGGTCGAGGACGCGGCGGGGATGGTCGAGGACCTCCTTGCGGGTGCCGCGGAGCACCCGGTGGAGGTCGTCGGCGGGGGCGCAAACCTCGCCCGGGCCTACATGATGGTCGCGAACTCGACCGGCACCCTCTACGGCATGGACCGGACGGCGGCATCGGTCTCGCTCGAGACGATCCGCGAGCAGTCGACGGGCTACGAGTTCGACGCCTCCCCGTTCCGCGCCGAGCTCGATCCCCGGTCGGTCGGGGAGCAGGCCGCGTTCCTTGCAGCCCGCTCGCTCGGCGGCAAGGAGATCGAGACCGGGCGTTACGATATCGTCCTCTCCCCGATCGCGGCCGCGAGCATCATCGGCCAGGTCCTCCTCCCGGCCCTCTCCGGCCGGAACGTGAAGGCCGGCCGCTCCTCCCTGGCCGATAAGGTCGGCGAGCAGGTCCTCGACGAGTCGCTCTCCGTCTACGACGACCCGTTCGCCCCCGGCCTCGGCAGCGCGGCCTTCGACGCCGAGGGCGTCCCCACCCGCCGCCTGGCCTTCATCGAGCAGGGGGTCCTCCGGCAGTTCGCCTACGACCTCAAGACCGGCTATCGCTACGGCGAGGCGAGCACGGGAAGCGCCGTCCGCTCCGGCGGCGAGCCGCCCGGCATCGGGTTCCACAACCTCTTCCTCGACGGACCGCGGATGAAGGAGCCCGGCGACGAGCGGGCGGTCTGGATCCACGATGTCGTGGGGGCCCACACCGCAAACCCGTTCTCCGGCGACTTCTCGGTCGAGATCTCGAACCCCTTCTGGATCGAGGGGGGGGACCTCACCGAACCCATCCGTACGGCAATGTTTGCCGGGAACGTCTTTGAGATGCTCCGGGAGGTCGGAGGGCTCGGAAAAGATGCAAGACGTGTCGGACGGCTGACGATTCCATCAATACGGTTAAATAACCAGCAGATCATTGGTAAATGAATGATGGAAGAGATCCTTGCCATCCTTCTTGCCGTAGCGATAGCCGCGGCGCTCTATTACCTCATGAAGAAGGCGTTGACGCTCGTCATCAACGCTGTCGCCGGGCTCATCACGCTCTGGCTCCTGAACTACTTCGACATCCTCAGCTGGTTTGGGGCACCCGACATCCAGATCAACCTGGTGACGATCCTCATCTGCGCCCTCGGCGGGCTCCCCGGCGCCCTGGTCCTGGTGCTGCTGCACCTCGTCGGGATTGCGATCTGAAGGGGCGGTTCCGGGATTCCCCCGGCCGGTGGGGAGGCCGGGTCCGGGGGATATCCGGAGTTCGAACACTTGAGAGGTGCAATATACAAGCATCCGGAGTCTCTGATGTTCGGAGGGGTTCGGATAACAGTGGACAGAGAGGGGCACCGCTCCTTTGTGGATAACTCACCTGAAGGAACTTGAGTTTCCCCCGATCACATCCCTGGCACGGATTCCGAGGGGATATCGCCATGTACTGCCCCCGCCCCCCCGGGGCGGGGAACGACTGCCGGAACGGCAGGAGTTTGAGCACCGTTAGGTGCGGAGGAGGAGGCCGAAGGCCGGGCGGGGTGGGGGAAACATTCTCGCATTATTGTGGAGACAGGGGAGGGGGGAGACCCCCCTCGCACCTAACGGTGCTCAAGCTCGCTTCGCTCGCACTCCCCGTCAGCCCCTCCCCCCGTGGCGATATCCACCACGGTCCACTGTATGGGGCTTTCCGGCGCTTCGGTTTTACCTTTGCTATGATGGATAAACGAAGCTATTCGGCTGTCCAGCAATGGACCAAAATTTGAGACTTGGCCGGCCCGCTCCCATGATGCACCCCCGGTCGAAACCCTTATCTCTTCTCCATAACTCTTCAGGAACCATGACTCTCCCCCGGGCCGGCATGCTCGCTGCCGCCGTCATCCTGGCCCTCTACGCGATCGTCGCCGCGGTGGTATTGACCACGCCCCACGAGGACCCGTTCCGCGTCATAGCCCGCCTTCTCGCCCTGTGGGGGTTCCTATCTCTCGGCATCGCGGTCATCCTGACGCCGTTCCTCCGCGAGATCATGAAGGTCTTCGGCAAACCGTTCCTTCAGGTGCATCACACCTTCGCCGCCGTCGGCCTCCTCCTCCCCACGCTGCACCCCGTGACCCTCGCCATAGCGTCGATGAATCCCGCCCTCTTCATCCCGGTCGTCTCCTCCTGGGAGCGGTTCTGGCTGAACGCGGGCCGGCCCGCCCTCTACCTCCTCTACATCGCCTTCGCCGCCGTGCTGCTCCGGAAGTACATCCCGAAGTACTGGCGGTGGGTGCACGGCCTGATGTACGTCGTCCTCCTCTTTGCCGTCGTGCACGGGAACCTGATCGGGACCGACTTCGAGAACCCGGTCATATGGGTGCTCTTCAACACGCTCTTCGCCCTCGCCGTCGCGGCGTTCTTCCTCAAGCGGTGGCAGAGGATGCAGAAGAAGAAGGGGGCCGGACGGGGCCGTGGCGCACGGGGGTGACTGCTGGCACTCCGCTTCTGCGAAGCGTCGCCATCGAAAATTGCTGCGCAATTTTCTCGAGCTCCGCCTGCCCCAAAGGGGCACGCGTCGCTTCTAGAATAGACTCGCCTCCGAATACACCATGATCCGGTCCGGGAAGATCTCGAACGGCTTGATCTCGCGGGAGTGGGCCGACCGGCGCATCTTCACGACCTCGAGGGCGAGATGCACCTCCGTCAACCCCGGCGACCGGATGTAGCGAAGGAGGACCACCGTATCCGCCAGGTACTCCGCAAGGCCGTACCTGCTCCCGTCCGGTTTTGCAATATCGGTCTCGCTCGTGATCACGAGCGTGCAGGGTTCGTCCCGCATCATCTCGATGAACGCAAACATCTCCTGCCGCCGGACGGACTCGTCCTCAAAGAGCCCCTCAAAGAGCGATATCGGGTCGATGATCACCCGTGACGCCCCGGTGATCTTGATGAGCGCCGGAAGCTCGCTCTTGATGCTGCTGATCGCGAGGTTGAAGTCCGTCGGGTCCAGCCTGAGAAGGTAGAACCGGTCCTCGAATGCGCTCGCATCCCACCCCTTCTGTGCTATGGTGGCGCGGAGGAGGTCCTCCCGCTCGTCGAGGCTGATGTAGATCACCCTCTCCCCCCGGCTGAGCCCCTCGTAGGCGAACTGGAGCGCAAACATCGTCTTTCCGGTGCCGTAGTTCCCGACGATCGCACAGATGCTCCGCTCGAGCAGCCCTCCAAGGAGCATCTCATCAAGCCCCTCGACCCCGAACTTCACCCGGATGCTCATCAGACCACCACCCTGATATTGCGCACCTCAAACCCGTTCCCCGCAGAGATCTTCACCGCGAACTTCACGAGATCCTTCTCCTCGAGGCGCGGCATCACGCCCCGGAACTTCTCGAAGTACATCACCCGCTGCCGGCGCTGCGCCCCGGTCTCCTCCCAGCGGAAGAGGAGCGTGGCGTCGACACAGTCGGCGATCTCGAGTTCCTGCGACCTCTCGAGGATCCCGGAGGTGAGCAGGAGATAGACCGTGCTGTTCCAGCGCTTCGCCGCCCGCTGCAGCCCTCTCAGGAAGGCGATGAACGCGTGCCACCGGACGGGATCCGTCAGCGGCGGGGCGATATCGGTCAGCGAGTCCAGGACGATCAGGCTGTTTTTTGGGCGCCCATCGAGCACCCGGGCGACCTCGGCCAGGATATTCCCGCTCTCCTTATTCTGCTTCTTCTGTAGGCGCTCGATGACGCTCCCCTCGCCATACCAGCCCGGAGGGACGATGCTGGCATCGAAGTAGAGCTCCGAGAGATCGTGAAAGACAACCTCCCCTTCAAGCCGGTTGTAGAGGCCTGGATTGAAGGAGAGTGCCATCTCCCGGAGGATATCCTCCTTCATCCGGGTGAACGTCACGTACGAGACTCCGTCCGGGAGCAGGAGGTTCTCCCCCGGCGCCCCGCTCTGCTTCTGGATGGCAAGGTGCATGATTGAGGTCTGCACGAACTCGATGTTCCCGGCACCGTGCTCACCGAGCAGCAGCACCGCCGATCCCGGCGGGACGCCCCCGTCCAGCATGGGGTCGAGCGAATCGATCCCCGTCGGCATCCGCAACCGGAGGCTGTCTTGCATAATTATCTAATATATTCGAATAGCGGTTAAAACGTTCTGATCTGCTGCGCCGTTGGTGGAAGTTGCGGACAGGCAGGGCATCTCCTGCCAAAAAAGCAGATTTATATGGGTGCCGCTTCACACCACGTATAGTCTATACTGCTTCCTGCGGGCTGGCCGCTCCCAGACCGGCCAGCGGTGAGGAGCCGGGGCAAACAATGCGGGTCGTGGAGCATATGCAGGGCACGGTCAGGGATCCAGCGATCGGGAGAGCCTCTACGGGTATGTCTCTTCTGCGGGTGCCGCGATGATGCACGAACAGGAGAGCCCTGCAACTTCTCCCGCTTCCGGACGGGCATGGGCCAATCCCGCCCGCCTCCTTGAGCGGATCCGCTCCTTCCGGAGGAGCGTCGAGGCCCCGAACAGCTACGACCCTGCGGTGCACGGCAGCCTTGTGGAGGCGAGCGTTTCGCCGCCCTACGAGGAACTCGACCGCTACTGGATCCTCGAAGGCCTCTCGCTCGCGGTCATTGCCCGCAACACCCGGACAAACCAGGCCGAGTACCTCCTCTTCGAACCGGTGCTCTCGGAGTTCGAGTACGAGCTGCTCGAACGGCTCTATGACGACCTCCGCGACGTCCTGATCCTCGACGACCACGATCTCATCGCCGATCGCCGGACGGTCCTCCTCCGGAAGATACGGGGACTGCTCGAGGAGTACGGCCTCACTCTCGACGACGCATCGACCTTCAAACTCCAGTACTACCTTGAGCGCAACTTCCTCGGCTGGTCGCGCATCGACGCGCTGATGAAAGATCCCCAGATTGAGGATATCTCCTGTGACGGCACCAGCATCCCGCTCTTCCTCTACCACCGCAGGCACCAGAACATCAAGACGAATATCCTCTTCGATGAGGCGGCCTTGAACTCGCTCGCGATCACCCTCGCCCAGCGTTCGGGCAAGCACGTCTCGATAGGCAGCCCGCTCGTGGACGCGACCCTCCCCGACGGGTCACGGCTGCAACTCACCTTCGGCAGTGAGGTCACCACCCGGGGCACGTCGTTCACGATCCGGAAGTTCCGCGAAGCGCCGTTCACGCCGGTCGAGTTGATGGAGATGCACACCTTCGATGTCGACCAGCTCGTCTACTTCTGGATGGCGATCGAGAACAACAAAAGCCTCCTCTTCATCGGCGGCACTGCTTCCGGTAAGACCACGTCGCTCAACGCGGTCGCCCTCTTCATCCCGCCGCTCGCAAAGGTCGTCTCCATCGAGGACACCCGGGAGATCACGCTCTTCCACGAGAACTGGGTCGCGAACGTCACACGGGAGATGATCTCGCAGGGGCTTGGGGCCACCATCGGGATGTTCGACCTCCTCAAGGCCGCGATGCGGCAGCGCCCCGAGTACATCCTGGTCGGCGAGGTCCGCGGGAGCGAGGCCCAGACCCTCTTCCAGGCGATGAGCACCGGGCATACGACCTTCTCCACCATGCACGCCGGCGGCGTCGACGCGGCGATCCACCGGCTGGAGAGCGAGCCGCTCAACGTGCCGCGAAACATGCTCCAGGCGCTGGACGTCATATCCGTCCAGGCGCTCACCCACCGGGGGCGCGACCGGGTGAGAAGGTGCCGGGAGATCGTCGAGCTCGCAGGGATCGACCCGATCACCGGCAACCTCCAGGTGAACACGGTCTACGAGTACAACCCCGTGCCCGACACCTTCTCCTACTCAGGAAGGTCCCGGATCCTGGGGGAGATCATGGAGTATCGCGGCTGGGACCGGACCCGGCTCGAGGAGGAACTGCAGATCCGGCGCTCCGTCCTGCTCGCGATGCATGAACAGGGAATCAGGGACTACAGGGCGGTCGCCCGGATCGTCCAGGCCTTCGCGATCGACCGGGACCGGGTGCTCGCCTCTCTCGACGACCTCGGCAGGCTGATCCGGTGATCCTCCCCGCCTGGATACATATCCGCCGGCTCGGTCGCTGGCTGGCGGTGCGCGACCCCATCCGTTACCGGAGCCTCCACGATGACCTCGTCGCGGCCAACATGGGGATCACTCTCGACAGTTACCTCGCGCGGACGTTCCTCGTCTCGGGGCTGTTCGGCCTCTTCTGGGCGATCATTGCGATTCTCGTGATGCGGTTTGCCCCTCTCCCGCGCGTGGGCATCGGGATCTACAACGTCTTCTCCCTCCACTTTCCAGAGTTCCTGCTGGTGGATCCCGCGCTCGGTCTCCTGCAGGCTCTTGTGAGCATCATCGTCTTCGCCGTCGCCGCCCGTGTGGCCTCTCTCCTCATCCTGCAGTACCCCTCCATGGTGAAGAAGAACCGGGCGACCCGGATCAACCTGCTGCTTCACCACGCCGTCGCCTATATGTACGCCATGCGCCAGGGCGGGGCGGAGATGATGCTGGTCTTCCGGGCGATCAGCGAGAACTCGGGGGTCTACGGCGAGGCCGCCCACGAGTTCCGGCGGGTCGTCCGCGACACCGACTACTTCGGCTACGATCTGATCACGGCGCTCCGGCACCTGCAGGAGACGACGCCGTCGGAGAAACTCGCGGAGTTCGTGCAGGACCTCATCTCCGTGGTCGAGAGCGGGGGAGATATGCTCGCCTTTCTCGAAGCCCGGGTGCGCACCTACCAGGAGGAGGCCCGGTTCGAGCAGAAGACCTTCCTCTCGACGCTCCAGCTGGTGGCCGAAGGCTACGTGACCCTCTTTGTCGCCGGGCCGCTCTTCATCATCAT
>DALN01000035.1:18601-21479 GCA_002499455.1 Methanoculleus sp. UBA77
TCGTCATCTACCTCCTGATCCCGGTCGGTTCGCTCTTCTTCATCCTCTTTGTGGACGCAGTCTCGATCAAGACCGAGGGGATCGAGCGGTACACCGAGATGCGGTGGCTCCAGGAGTTCGGCGACGTCCGGGTCGAGACCCGGGCCGGCGACGAACCATTCTTCAAGCAGCTTGCCCATTATGACCGGATCCGCAGCCTCCGGGCCTTCCTGCGCCACCCACTTCAGGCCTTTCTCGTCGACCCGAACCGGACGTTCTACGTGACGGTGCCGATCGCGCTCGTCTACGTCACCCTCGCCGTCCTCGCGACCCCACCCTATGCCGACGTGGAGTTGTTGATCGACGTCATTGACGACCACCTGATCGTGGCGCTGCTGGTCGTCCTCGCCCCCTTCGGCTTCTTCCACCGCTTCTGGCAGAAGGCGGTGATGGGGCTTGAGGCGGCGATCCCTGAGTTCCTCAACCGCCTCTCCGGGATAAACCAGGTGGGCCTGACACTTGCGCAGGCGATCACGATCATCGTGAAGGCGGATCTCGGAGTCCTGACCTACGAGATCCGGAAGATCAAGCGCGACATCGAGTGGGGCGCAAGCGTCCACGACGCACTCGTCCGGTTCGAGGAGCGGATACGCACCCCGACCATCGCGCGTGCGGTCACCCTGATCACGACGGCGAGCAGGATGACCGGGGATATCGGTGAGGTCCTCAATATCGCCGCCCGCGACGCCGCGATGTCGGAGACTCTCAAGCGCGAGCGGCAGGCCGAGATGTTCATCTACGTCGCCATCGTCTACCTGGTCTTCACCGTCTTCATCTTCGTCGTGGCCGTCATCCAGTCACAGTTCCTCTCGGTGCTCGCCGGGGTCGACGCGGTCGCTGCCGGCGGCATCTCCGGAGGGGTGTCGTTCGGGAAGACCTCCATCGCGACGTTCGAACGCCTTCTTTTCCATGCGTGCCTCATCCAGGCGCTCTTCTCGGGTCTGATCGCCGGGGAGATGGGGGAGGGATCGATCCGGGCCGGGGTCAAACACGCGGCCGCGATGATCTTCATCGCGTTCGTGATCTTCACCGCCTTCCTGTGATCCCGGTCGTCAGGAAGACCGTGATGGCCCTCGCAACGACGGAGACCGGGCATTTAATACTCCGTCACGCTTCGCATGGGCGGCAGGGGGGAGAGGGATGCGGGGTTGCAAGCCCTGCTGCAGAGGGCCTGAAACCTCACGTGCCGGCCCTATAATTCCGGAGAATTACGGCGATAAGGTTTTATATTCTTTCCTCTCCCATCTCTCATTCGGTGATACCAGATGTGTACAGTCGGTGGACCTGTCGATATCGAGTTCGATGATGATCGGGTGAAGGGCAAGAACTACCGCTGCAAAGAGTGCGGTGAGAGATTCAAGGGCGTCGGAAAGCGGCCCATGTGCCCGAGCTGCCAGTCTGAAGATGTCGAAGAAGTCTGAACGCGGCGCGTCCGGGAGTTCCCCTGCCGGGCCGGGGAGATTCGTCCCTCTCGGCGGAGAACTCCTCATCCTCCGCGGAGAACGCTCTTTTCTGCTTGTCGGGAAAGCCGGCTCCCGGTTCCCTCTCTGCATCGAGACCCCCGAGGACGAGTACTGCCTCGCGGTCGACCCCGACGATCTCGTCGCCGTCTCGATGCCGGAAGGCGGTCAGATCGAGCAGGCGCGGATGATGCTTGAGCTGGTCCGGCAGTACCATATCCCGCTTGTCGTCCTCCCAAAGGATCATCCAGGATCAAAAAGGCTCTCGATGGTCGTCTCGGTTGCCCCGGAGATCCTCCTCTCCTGTGATATCCGGCGGGGGACCCACCCCGAGCAGCATCTCCTCTGCTCGTCGGGGGAGCTCGCCGGGCTCTCGCTTGCCGGGGTTCCCGGTGGCGTTTTCATCAAACACCTGCCCCGCGAGGTGACGGTCAGCCGTCTGGATGCGGAGAAGACCTCAGCGGACAAACAACAATAAATATATGCTCAATTTCATCAAATATTCATACGCCGTGAGAAGGAGGGTTTGATGAAGACCGATGTCCTGAAGAGCATCAGGGAAACTGAAGAAGAGTATCAGGCGATGATCCGTGATGCGCAGGCCGCAAGGAAGAAAAGCCTTGCGGATGCCGAGCAGGAGGCTGAAAGCCTGGTCCTGAAGGCACAGAGTGATGCCGGGGAATACAGGAATCAGCGCCTTGCCGAGGCACGGGCAGAGGCCCGGCGCAGATACGATGAGATCGTCAGGGAGGGTGAAGCGCGCGCAGAGACCCTGAAACAGCAGGGGAACAAGAACCTTGCACGAGCCGTGGACGCTGTCGTTGCACGGTTTAAGGAGCAGGTACATGTTAAGGCCTGAACGGATGCGCCGGCTGCTCATCGCGGCCCCGAAGGGTGAGATCGAGACCATCATCCAGGAACTCTACCGGCACAACGTCTACCACATCGAAGACTTTGTGCCGGAGAGCACCACTCCTGAGGCGCTCTCGATCGGCCACCCGTTACCGGAAGCAAGCGATGCAGCCTCGGCGCTCATCAAGGTCAGAGCAATCGAGAATGCGTGCGGGATCGACCCGGAAAACGTAGAAACCAGAGCAAAGCTCCCTGCATCGAAGGTCAGGGCGATGATCCGGACGGATCTTCCGGCTATCCAGAAGGAGGCCGAAGACCTCGTCGCGACGCGCTCGCGCCTTGAGACACGGCAGAAGGAGCACGAACAGCGCGTAAAAGAGCTCGAACCGTTTGCTGCGGTTCCCATGGATCTGGAGCTCTACCGCGGATACACGCGGTTTACTGTCTTTACCGGGCACATCGCGCACGATGTCGCCATCGACGTCCCCCACGAGAAATATTTTTCCGACAAGGTGGACGGCAACATG
>DALN01000168.1:0-4170 GCA_002499455.1 Methanoculleus sp. UBA77
AGACGACAATTGTCTGACGAAACAGCAAATAAGGCGCCATGACGCCACCGAGTAGAAAAATCACCCCACACAGGTGATTTTATCTCTTTTACCCCGATATCTCCCCGGACGCCTGCCTGACACCCCGGTTGCCCCCCCGGCCCTGCGTCTGCTCCCTGAAGAACCCGCGCCCGGAACAGCGGCCAGAGGCGCCCCCCGGAGGAGATCCACTTTCAGCCGCAAAATTACCGGTATTGCGGCGTTATCCGGGCAGTCCTGCGATTCCGGGATATAGGCATGAGCAACCCTTTAACCTTTCACAATCGTACACTGATACAGCATGGAATTTGCCGGATATGACATCAACAAATACTCTCCGCGGCAGATGGTAGTGCTACCGCTCGTTCTTCTCCTCATTGCCGGGCTCCTGCTGGGCTACACCACGCTCACGACCGGCATGCCCCTGAAACCGGGCCTCGACTTCGTGGGAGGAACAGCGGTCACCGCATTCACCTCTGATAGCAGAGAGACAATAGAGGCGACCTTCGCCGATTACCCGCTGCTGTCAGTGGGCGAGGGGATCGGCGACGGGAAATACATCCAGTTCGGGCCCATGGACGACGCCCGGCACCAGAGCCTCGTTGCGCTCATCAACGAGAAGTATCCCGATGCGAAGATAGACCAGATCGGCGAGACGTTCGGAAAGACTCTCCAGAGTCAGGCATTTCTCGCGCTGATCTTCTCGTTCATCGGGATGGCCGTCGTGGTCTTTGTAGCATTCAGGAACCTGGTGTCGGCGGGTGCGATCGTCCTCGCGGCCTTCTCCGACATGGCCATCACTGCCGGGATCATGCAGATCATAGGGATCCCGCTCTCCCTCGGTACGACGGCGGCGCTCCTGATGCTGATCGGCTACTCCGTCGACAGCAACATCCTGCTGACCACGCGCCTCCTGAAGCGCAAAGGGAAGCTCGACGAGAAACTCGCCGGGGCCTTCAGGACCGGCATCATCATGACGACGACGACGCTCGCGGCCATCGCCGCGATGTGGGTCGTCGCCACGGCGGGCCAGATCCAGATCATCAGCGAGATCGCGAGCGTCCTCCTCATCGGGCTCTTTGTCGATATGATGAACACCTGGATGCTGAACGCCGGGATCTTGAAGGAGTATATCCTGCGGGGGAATAAGAGATGAACAGTGAAACCATCAAGAACCTCGTCAAGGACTGGCGTGTCGCCCTGCTGCTCATCCTGGTCGTCGGTTCGCTCGTCGGCATCTACCTTGCCCCCCCGAACCCGGAGAAGGGGCTTGAGGGGAACCTCCAGTTCGGTCTCGACCTCCAGGGCGGATCGTGGCTGCAGATGGAGTTCCAGTCCGTTGTCGTGGCCTACTCGACCGACGGGTCGGTCGGCGACCTCATCGAGAACCTGGAGAGAGGCCTTGAAGCGGACGTCATCCAGATAGACGAGAACCATCTCGAGATCAGGAAGAGCGTCTCGCGTGCCGACCTCGAACCGATCTTTGCGGCATCGAACGCCTCGATCGTCACCTACCACGAGGGCGTCTCCCCCTACACCGCGGACGAGGTGAAGCGGATCTTAAACGAGAAGGTGAACGCTCTCGGCATGCAGGACGCGAGGATCAACCTGCTCACCCCGACGGGAAGCGAGTATCCGCAGTACGTGCGGATAGAACTCGCCGGCGTCGATATGGCGACGGCCCAGGAGATCGTCGGCAAGCAGGGTATGTTCGAGATCCGGATCCAGACCACGGGCAACCAGACCGAGCATGTCCTCTACGGCGACCAGATCACCAGCGTCGGCGTGCCGCAGAGGGATCCCGCGACCCAGGAATGGGGTGTCGGGTTCTCGCTCTCCGATGCGGGTGCAGAAGCCTTCCGTGAGGCTGCCATCAGCTACGGGGCAGTCGACAACCCGAGAGCCCATCACCTCGTGATGCTCCTCGACAACGAGACCGTCTACAGCGCCCCCCTATCGGGCGACCTTGCGGCGGGACTCCGGTCGGCCCCGGTCAGGTCGCTCTCCGCGAGCACCGGAACCGGCGATGCCGGGCTTGAGGATGCGATGACGCTCGAGATCCACCTGCGGGCCGGCGCCCTGCCGGTGCAGGTGGATATCGTCGGGTCAGGGTCCGTCCCGGCAGCGCTCGGCGAGCAGTTCAAGACGACGGTCGCCCTTGCCGGGCTGCTCGCGCTGCTCACGGTGGCGGTCGTCGTCTACTACCGTTACCGCGAGCCCTCGATCGTGCTCCCGATGGTGGCGATCAACCTTTCGGAGATCATCATCCTGCTCGGGATCTCCCGGTATCTCATACAACTGGACCTTGCCACCATCGCCGGCCTGATAGCGGTGGTGGGTACCGGCATCGACCAGCTCGTCATCATCACCGACGAGGTTCTCCACGAGGGTCGTGTCCCGTCGCAGAACCTCTACATGAAGCGGTACGGACGGGCGTTCGGCATCATTGCCGTGGCTGCGGCGACGGTCTTCATAGCCATGCTCCCGCTGGCGCTGATGGATCTCTCCACCCTCCGGGGCTTTGCCATCATCACCATCCTCGGCGTCCTGATCGGCGTTCTGGTCACCAGGCCCGCCTACGGGAAGGTTATCATGGCGATCCTCTCCAAATAAAACCCTACACAATCTTTATTGCCCCGTTCACACACAGTGTGTGAATGGGGTACAGCCTTATGGGAAAACCTGTTTTAATGGACTTCTTTGCCGAGTGGTGCGGTCCGTGCCACCAGCAGTCACCGATCATCGACGAGCTCAAAGCAAAGATGGGCGACCAGGTGGATATCAGGAAGATCGATGTCGGTGTCGATTCCGAGGAGACGCGGCGGTATGCCGCACAGTATGACATTCAGTTCGTACCGACGCTCGTCATCGAGAAAGACGGGAACCTCGTCCGGAAACTGGTGGGCGTCCAGGACCTCCGCACGCTCGAGAACATCTTAAAACCCCTGGTGGAGCAGTGAAGATCGGTATCGTCGGCGGGACGGGAGATATCGGGGAGGGCATGGCGCTCCGGCTCTCACCGAAGTATGATGTCATCGTGGGATCGCGCGAGGAGATAAAGGCCGTTGCAACGTGCGATACCTGCCGTGAGACCCTGGAGGTACAGGGGATGCAGTGCAGCCTCGTCGGGACCAGCAACCAGCATGCGGTCGACGAGGCGGATGTCGTCGTCCTCGCGATCCCGTTCAAGCACGTGACGCCCACCTTACAGACCCTGACCGGGTTTGAGGAGAAGATCGTCGTCAGTCCCGTCAACCCGATCGAGCGGACGGCCTACTTCTACTACGCCCCTCCACCCGAGGGCTCGGCGGCGATGATGATCAAGGGGATGCTCCCTGAGAGCGCAACCGTCTGTGCCGCGTTCAACAACATCGCCGCGAACAAGTGGAAGCAGCTCGACGAGGAGCTGGACTACTCGGTCGCGGTCTGCTGCGACGACGACGGGGCCAAGCGCACGGTCATGGATATCGTCAACTCGGTCTCCGGCCTCCGCGCCTACGATGCCGGCCCGCTCGCGTCCGCATCCGTCGTCGAGAGCGTCACGCCGCTCCTCCTCAACATCGCCCGCTTCAACAAGCTGAAGGACGTCGGCGTTAAGTTCGTATAGACTTCTTTTGACCGGGAGGATGGCAGGGGTGTCGCCCGGCCGGCCTCCTGTGCTGATTTCGGGCTGCGACAACCGGTGGCCCGTGCCCGATAGTCGAACTCCTCTCCTCCCGTGAGGTTGTCCTTCGCGTTCTTCGCGGCTTCGCGTGAGATAACTGGTGCGGATAGCAATGACGCCTCACGCCTCCACGCCCCGGCCCCGTGCCGGGAGGCATGCAGATATCCCTCGCCGCGCCAACATATTCAGCAGGGAACAGAGAATGCTCGATCAGGAGTTCGAACGGATCGGAACGCGGCTCTTCCGCGAAGGGCTTGTCGGAGCGAATTTCGGGAACATGAGCGTCCGGGCGGAGAGCGGCTTTTACATCACCCGGACCGGCGCATACCTCGACGCCCGCGAGATGCCGGTCCTCGTCCCGGAGACGGGCGACGCGCCGCGCGAGGCCTCAAGCGAGTACCGGGTCCACCGGGCGGTCTACCGGGAGACGCCCCACCGTGCAATCGTCCACGCCCACCCGGTCCACGCCGTCGCCGCCTCGCTCGATA
>DALN01000168.1:4257-11996 GCA_002499455.1 Methanoculleus sp. UBA77
CTCGATCGCCGAGTATGCCTGCCGCATCCTCTTCTTATCGGGGCGGCTTTGAGGCGTTCTGCAGCTGCTCGATCTGGCGGGTCGTCTCGCGGTGAAACCCGAGAAGCATGTCGCTGATAACCCCGAACATGAAGATCTGAAACCCTATGGTGATCAGGAGGACCGTGAGAATGGTGAGCGGCAGGTGCTCGATGTTCCTGAGCCATTCGAGGACGACGTAGACGCCGATGACCCCGCCCACGAGCGATATGAAGAGGCCGATGATCCCGAAGTAGAAGATCGGGTTGTTCATCTTCGCGAGCCGGTATATCGTCGAGAAGATCCTGGCACCGTCCTGGAGGGGGTTCAGTTTCGTGACGGTGCCGGGCCTCGCGATGTACTGGACCGGCACGACCGTGATCCGCTGCCCGTGCCGCACCGCCTCGACCGCCATCTCCGTCTCGATCTCGAACCCTGCCTCCCTGAGGGTCATCTGCCGGATCGAGTGGAGGGTGAAGGCACGGTAGCCGGAGAGGATATCGCTGAGGTCCCGGCCGTGCGCAATCCGGAACATGAGATTGAGGAGCTGGTTGCCGAGGAGGTTCAACCGGGTGAAGGCCCCCCCATCGGGGTTGGCGAGACGATCGCCGATGACGTGGTCGAACCCCCGGCCGAGAGGGTCGAGCATCCGCTCCGCATCCTCCGGCGAGTAGGTGCCGTCACCATCGAGCATGAGGACGTAGGGGCGGTCGATGATCTCCACGGCCTCGATGATGGCGTTGCCCTTCCCCTTTCCCGTCTGGGTCCGGACGACCGCTCCGGCTGCCCGGGCGATCTCGGGTGTCCCGTCGGTACTCTTCCCGTCCATGACGAGGATATGCTCAAAACCGCGCTCCCTGAACTCTCGGACCAGTTCGGCTATTGTCGGGGCCTCGTTCAGCGTGGGGATGAAGATGCAGACCTCATCTCGCTCGACGTTCATTGGCAGTACTATATCCGATTGAGCCACATAAGGGCTTCGTATGCACGTAGCCAAACCAGGGCTCCGCGCTCTCGGTATCGCCGAGAGTTACTCGGGACGGGAGCGGTCGACCCTCGCCGGCGTCGTCATGCGAAAGGATCTGCTGATCGACGGGGTGGCCTTCGCACGGGTGACCGTCGGGGGGTCGGATGCGACCGATGCGGTCATCCGGCTCGTTGCCAGTCTCGCCCGCCGCGACATCAATCTCATCCTCATCAGCGGGTGCGTCATCGCCTGGTACAACATCATCGACCCGGCGGCGGTGCAGGAGGCGACCGGGCTGCCCGTCATCGTCGCCACCTACGAGGAGTCGGAAGGGCTCGAGGAGGAGATCCGGCACCACTTCCCGGGCGACGCCGGGAGGCTCGCGGCATACCGGCGGCTCGGCGGCCGGACGCCCATCCCCCTCCATACCGGGTATACCCTCTTCATCCGCCCCTACGGCATCTCTCACGACGACGCCGCAAAGGTCTGCAACGACTTCACGCATGAAGGGCGGGTGCCCGAACCGCTCAGGGTGGCCCGGCTCATCGCCCGCGGCATCGTCCGGTCGCCCCTGTGCGAGGTCAGCCCCTGACGACCATGACCGTCGACTCCGCGTGGTCGACGACGTAGGAACTGACGCTCCCGAGGAAGAAGCGGTCGAGGCGGCCCCTGCCGTGCGACCCGACCACGGTCAGGTCGGCCCCGATCGCCAGGGCCAGCGCGGTGATCTCGGCTCCCGGATGTCCGTGGCGCTTATGGGTGGTCACCGGGACACCGGCGGCGGTTCCCTGCCGTTCTGCTTCGGCAAGGATCTCGTCCGCCTCACGCTCGAGCGACTCGAGGACCGCCTGCTGCGCGATATCCGGGGGCTCAAGCTGGTTGAGCATCAGTGCGGGATAGATCCCGGTCTGGACGACATTCACGGCATGCACGGCGGCATGCATGGCACGGGCGATGTCAAGAGCCTCTTTTAGCGCACGGCTGCCGATCTCCGACCCGTCGACCGCCACGAGTATCAATCCGAACATAGCAGTCTTTAGAAGCGTCCCGGTACAAATAGGTGTCTCCGGAGGGTCGTTCGACCTCAAACCACCACAGAATGCTTCGATATCACTTTCCCGGTCCGTTTATCCTCAATCTCCACGGTGACCATGACACCCGGAACGAACGTTTCGTCGGCAAGGTCGACCTCGATCTCCTCACCGGGGTTCCAGTAGAGGGTGCGGCAGCCCGGACCCTTGAGGAGTCTCACCCCGTAGTGGTGCGTCGGTATGAAGAGGTAGCCGTTCAGGGTCGAGACAGTGCGAGTTCTCGTGCCGTCCCGATAAAAGATCGCCCTGAGACGATCGTTCTCGTAGACCGTGCTGCCGTTGTTGACCAGGAATACCCTGCTGGCATACGTCATCTGCCCGGTCTCCCCGCTGGTGTGCAGAACCCCGGTGATGATGATCGGCGGCAGCTCCGGTTCCGCCCACGACCAGGACGGGATCATCGAGAGGAGCATCAGGAGAAGGATGGCGGCGAGGATGACCGTGATAGCGGTCATCAGGAGCGCGGCGTGGGTGTGCGAGAGGGCGTGCTCGCTCCTGACGATCTGGCGAAGGGGGGGCCACCGGGGAGCGCGGCACCCCGTGTCACCGGGCTGGTCAAATCTTCCGGCCATCTCCGACGCAGAAACGTTCATTACAGCAGATATAATTATTTCGAAAATATTCCGTTGCTGCAGGAGGAGAATGAGAAAATATATTCACGAACGTCCGGCAGAACGGGAATCCGGCCGCATGACCGGCGGCAGGCAAAAGATCTCCCGCCCCACGCTCCGGACACCCTTTCCCGGCGCTCACGACCGCGCTCCGGCCGTTCCGCCCGGGAGGACCGCCGGGAGGGAGGGGAGGGTTAACCTTCTTCTGCCAGGCGTCCATGAAAGGATCATGGCTGAAGCGGAAGAGACCCGGACACCCGGATACCTGCACCTGTTGCGGACCGGTGAACTCGACGAGCGGGCAGAGCGGGCGCACGAGATGCTCCGCGACTGCGTCGTCTGCCCGCAGGAGTGCCACGTAAACCGCATCGAAGGCGAGGAGGGGTTCTGCCGGACTGGCCTCCTGCCACGGGTATCGAGTTACAGCCCGCACTTCGGCGAAGAGGCACCGCTGGTGGGGAGGTACGGCTCCGGGACGATATTCTTTGCAGGCTGCAACATGCGGTGCGAGTTCTGCCAGAACTACACGATCAGCCAGTGCGGTGCCGGCACGGCCATTGCATGCGAAGACCTGGCAGAGATCATGCTCCGCCTGCAGGAGCGCCGGTGCCACAACATCAACCTCGTCTCCCCATCGCACGTCGTCCCGCAGATCCTCCGTGCGGTCGCCATCGCCGCCGCCCGCGGGCTTACCCTCCCGCTGGTCTACAACAGCGGGGGCTACGATGCCGTCGAGACCCTCAAACTCCTTGACGGCGTCATCGATATCTACATGCCGGACGCGAAGTACGGGCGGGACGATGTGGCATGGGAGCTCTCCCATGCCGCCGGCTACACCTCCCGCATGCAGGCCGCGCTCAAGGAGATGCACCGGCAGGTCGGTGACCTGGTCGTCGGCGCCGACGGTGTAGCGGTGCGGGGGATGATCATCAGGCACCTGGTGCTCCCCGGCAACCTTGCTAATACCGAGGTTGTGATGAAGTTCATCGCCGACGAGATCTCGCGTGACGCCTACGTGAACGTCATGGCACAGTACCACCCGGCATGGAGAGCCGCCGAAGGAGGAAGGAGCCCGGTGCTTGCGGCGCTGCAGCGTCCGATCACCGCCCGGGAGTACGAGTACGCTCTCCGGTGCGCACGGGAGAGCGGGCTCTCCCGCGGGTTCCCGTGAGGGGCAGAGCACCGAAAGGCTATTTCCCCGGGCATAGAGAGTGGTATATGATGGAGAAACCGGGACTCCGGTGCGCGGCGGCGAGCGATGTGGGACTGCGGGAGCAGAACGAGGACGCGTACGTCGTCGGCCGAATCGGTGAGTACGACCTCTTCGCCGTCGCGGACGGCGTCGGGGGGCACGCACGCGGGGAGGTCGCGAGCCGGATGGCGATCCGAATCTTCGAGGAGACCGCGGGCGAGCTCCTCTCCCGGCTGAAACCCGCGGCAGTGCTCGAACGCGCATTTGAGCGCGCAAACACCGCGATATACGCATACAACCAGGAGATGCACCTGAACGCCGCAACGACGCTCTCGGCGGCCATCGTCGATGGGGCAGGTGAGTGCTGGATCGGCACGGTCGGCGACAGCAGGACGCAGATCGTCACGCCGTCGTCCGTCTGGCAGACGCGCGACCAGAGTTACGTCCAGGGCCTCGTGGACGCAGGGCTCCTCTCCCCTGCCGAGGCGATGCGCCATCCGGGCAAGAACATCCTCACGCAGGCGCTCGGCCTTGCGGCCCGGGTGCAGGTGGAGATCAACCGGCAGGATATCGCCGGGGCAACCCTCGTCGTCAGTTCGGACGGGCTCCACGACTACGTCCCGGCGAGCGCCATCCAGGAGATCGTCCTCGGAAACGAGCCCCCCGAGGCATGCCGGAGGCTGATCGAGGCCGCAAAGGACGCGGCGAGCACCGACAACATCACTGTGATCGTCGCGAGAGAATAGGGTGTGGTGACACAGGTCCGCGCGAAGGTTCGCGTCTTTTCGCGGCTTCGCGTGAGACCCGTTCGCCTATTAGATATCACTCACGCGAAGCCGCGAAGACCGCGAAAATGGACAGTCAGGGCCAGGGGAGAACAAAATCGCTCCAACACCGGCAATAAGGGTTCAGGCTTCGATCGATGCACTGGAAACCCCGATTTGATCGGTAAGGAGTGTCAAACCCCGTCTGCCCCCGCCTCGCGGAGCGCAAGAAGGATTGCCGCACGCACGCCCTCGACTGATTCGCCTGCGAGGGCGGCGGCGAGTGCCCGGACCGCCTCTTCGCCGCCGATCCTGCCCAGAGATATGGCGGCGGAACGCCGCACGAACTCGTTCTCGTCACGCTGCACGGCCACGAGGTGCGGGACTGCCCGCGGGTCGCCGAGCAGGCCGAGCCCTTTTGCCGCCATATACCGGACATGATCCTTCTCATCGCCGAGAGCGGTGGTGAGGGGCGCATATGCGCGAGCGTCCCCGATCAGGCCGAGGGCTTCCGCCGCACGGTAGCGCACCCTCCACTCGTTGTTTTTCAGCAGGGCGATACAGGCGGGCACGGCCGGGCTTCCGATCATCGCAAGTCCTTCCGTCGCCTCCGCCCGCACCGCTTTGTCCGGGTCGGCGAGGAGGGCGATGAGGGCCTGAAGGTTCTGTTCGTGTGTCGTCGGCGTCATCAGATCACGTCAGGATATAGCAATCTGGATAACACGTTGAGACGGATTTGTAATAAGCGTTGAACATTCGGCCCCGGAGAGCCGTGGGCGGGAGAGAGGGGCCCACCCGGTCTCCCGGGACGGAAGAGAGTTCACAGGAAAACTTCACGAAGAGGTCTTCCAGGACTCGCCGGGGAACACTGAGGCGCCGTTTCCCGGCGAGCCGCGACCTGCCGTCATGTCAGAAAGCCAGAGGCATATATCAGCATGCTAACAAGAACAAGAATCCCGGTCCCGATGATGAGCGCACCCAGCGAGTTGAACAGGGGATCGCTCTTAGCCAGTTTTGCCAGAACGTGCATGGGACCGGATACTGCGCCAAGGTATATATATTTTACCAGGCGAATAAAAATCGAGTCTGATATTTAACCATTTCCAATACCATAAATTGCCGGATTGCAACAAATAGAAATTCCCGGCGTAATTCCGGACTGCAGGAGAGTGACAGCGCAAGGATCCGACAGGCTTCGCTGCCTGAAGACAAAGTGAAAGAAATTGACGCCCAGGACGGAATTCGAATCCGTGTCGACGGCGTGACAGGCCGTCATGATAGGCCACTACACTACCTGGGCACTTGTTGCTGATAGATCCCGCCTCCCGGATTCGAACCGGGGACATCGCGGTAGCCGCGCAGTTCGCCCGAAGACGAAGACTATACTACAGCCGCGCACTCTACCAGTCTGAGTTAAGGCGGGTCTCTGCTCTAATAATGTTGACGGGGGTAGTTATTATAGGTTTCGGCTGCCCATCCTGGTGCTGTACGGCAAAGGCGCCATTCTTTATATACCCCATAGGATAATGAATACGTATGAACTCTACAAACGCCGAAGCACCTGGGAACGCTGAAGCGTACTGTCTTCTTCACCGATAGCCGCGCGAAAAAGAACGTCACTGTTTTCGACACCACGCTGCGCGACGGTGAACAAACGCCGGGCATCTCATTCACCCGTGAGGAGAAACTCGGTATTGCAGAGCAGCTCTCCGCCATAGGAGTCCAGACCATCGAAGCGGGCTTTCCCGCATCCTCGGACACCGAGCACGAGATCGTCAAAGCCATCAAGGCCCTCGGTCTCTCGACCCGGGTCTGCGGCCTGGCGCGGTCGCTCAGGGCCGACGTGGACGCCTGCATCGACTGCGACGTCGATATGGTCCACGTCTTCATCCCGACGTCCGACGTCCAGCGCGAGTACACCATCAAAAAGACCCGCGAACAGGTCCTCGAGGCCACCGGCGATATCATCGCCTACGCCCGCGACCACGTCGATCGGTGCATGTTCTCCGCGATGGACGCGACAAGGACCGACTGGGATTACCTGATGGAGGTCTACCGCGTCGCGGTGGACGCCGGAGCGACGATCATCAACGTCCCCGACACGGTGGGCGTCATCACCCCGACGGCCATGAAACGCCTCATCACCCGGATCGACCGGGAGGTGAACTGCCCCATCGACGTCCACTGCCACAACGACTTCGGGCTTGCGGTGGCAAACACCATCGCGGCGGTCGAGGGCGGCGCCTCACAGGTCCAGGTGACCGTGAACGGCATCGGGGAGCGGGCGGGCAACGCCGACCTCGCGCAGACGGTGATGGTCCTCGAGTCCATCTACGGGGTCGATACCGGCATCCGGACGACGAGCCTCGTCGAGACCTCGCGGCTCATCTCCCGCTACGCGGGGATGAGCATCCCTGCGACCCAGCCGATCGTCGGCGAGAACGCCTTCGCCCACGAGAGCGGGATCCACTCCCACGGCGTGATCACCCGGTCGGACACGTTTGAACCCGGGATCATGACCCCGGAGATGGTCGGCCACCGGCGCAGGCTGAAACTCGGCAAACACGCCGGGAGGCACGCCGTCAGGCAGATGCTCCTCGATGCGCATATGGAGCCCACCGACGCGCAGCTCGACGAGATCGTCGTCAGGATGAAAGGGATTGCCGGCAAAGGCAAGCGCGTAACGGACGCGGACCTCTACGAGATCGCGGGAAGCGTCATGCAGGCCGTGCCCGAAGAGAGGACGCTCGAACTGCAGGACGTCGCCATCATGACCGGGAACCATGTCATCCCGACAGCGAGCGTCAGGGCGACCGTCGACGGCGTCGAGCACACCTTCTCAAGTATCGGCAACGGCCCGGTGGACGCCGCCGTCCGGGCGATCCTCGGGATCATCCCCGCCCCCGTCCAGTTGAAGGAGTTCAACATCGAGGCGATCTCCGGCGGGACCGACGCGCTCGGCCACGTCACCATCGCCGTCGAGGACGAGCGGGGCCGGGTCTTCGATGCCAGCGCCTCAAGCGACGACATCATCCTTGCATCCGTCGAGGCGGTCGTCAACGCGATCAACCTCGTCTGCCGGACGCGCAGGCTCGA
>DALN01000169.1:0-3842 GCA_002499455.1 Methanoculleus sp. UBA77
CTCGTCTACGAGGAGGTCGGCGACTGGCTCGCGGGGACCGGGCCCGCCCCCCGGACGATAGCAGAGACGCCGGGGCTCATGGAGCAGGTCCTCCTCCAGCACGAGGCCGCGACACGGATGAAGAAGCGGCGGACGGAGCAAGGAGCGCTCGCCCTCGAGACGATCGAGGCCGAACCGGTCGTGACGGACGGACGGGTCATGGGCCTCGTCGTCCAGGAGCAGAACCTCGCCCGGTGCCTCATCGAGGAGTTCATGGTCGCGGCGAACGGCACGCTGACGGCGTTCCTCGAGGCCGCCGGCCTCCCCATGATCCACCGGGTCGTCCGCACCCCAAAGAACTGGCCGGGGATCGTGAGGGAGGCGGCGGAGCACGGTGAGACCCTGCCCGCAGAACCGAACGCGAAGGCGCTCACCCGGTTCCTCATCCGGCAGAAGGCAGCGGACCCCGACCGCTTCCCCGACCTCTCCCTCACCATCGTGAAGCTGATGGGTGCGGGGGAGTACGTGGCCTTCCGGCCGGGCGAGACCCCGGTCGGCCACTTCGCCCTCGCCGTCACCGACTACACCCACGGGACCGCCCCGAACCGGCGCTACGTCGACCTCATCATCCAGCGGCTGGCAAAATCGGCCCTCCACGGCGCAAGATATCCCCCCTACACCCCCGAAGAACTCGACGATCTCGCCCTCCACCTCACCGACCGCGAGAAGGCCTCGCAGAAGGTCGAGCGCTTCGTCCGGAAGGCGGCGGCCGCGGTTCTTCTCCAGAAGAGGATCGGGGAAACGTTTGCGGCGTTCGTCACCGGCGCCTCGGAGAAAGGGACGTATGTCCGGCTGATCGACCCTCCAGCCGAGGGGAAGGTCGTTCTCGGCGAGGAGGGGCTCAGGGTCGGCCAGAGGGTCCGGGTCCGCCTGATGGCGACGGACCCCTACCGGGGCTTCATCGACTTCGAGCACACCAGGTGAGGGAGGGGCGCTCCCTCCCCGTTCAGTAGCCGAGAGGCTGGCGGATCAGGATGAGGGTAGTCCTCTCCGGATCTTCTTCCCTGTCGAGGATCACGTGCCTGCCGATAAAACTCCCGACGCCGTAGGTGCGCTGTGCCCGCTGGTTCTCGAGCGGCAGGCAGTACTCCCGGCACCGCCGGAACCCCTCGTCGACGGTCGGCACGATCTTGTTTGTCCCCGAGACGAGGACGAGATGGGCCGCCGCATGAGGCCACGCCCCCATCCGGCTCCCGGTCTTGTCGCACCCGATGATCTCGCCCGACTCGGCGATCGCCTGCACCCCGGAGAGGAAGTAGTCGGCAGTCACGCTCTTCCTGCGGAGCTCGTGCCGCTTCTCCGTATCGTTCTCGGCCGTGATGATCGCGTGGTAGTCCCGCCACCCTTTCGGGTTCTCCTTGAGTACCCGGTCAAACCCCATCTCGACCAGGGTCGTCGAGTAGCCGTTCATGACCTCGGCCCCTTCGGGGAGCAGGTCGACGAGAGCCCCAAGTGCCTCCTCCGCGGTATCCACGGGGATCACCCTGATGTTCCGTGCCTCGATGGCCGCAACCGTCTTCCGGACCGTTGCGTCGTCCGGTATCCGGTTCCACCGCTCCACGTCCACCCCGGCGTCCTTCATCAGGTTCGCCGCACTGTACTCCGTGGGTTTTGTCATCTGCTGACCTGTAGCATCTGCCATCCGATCACCGTGGGGACGGGGGACGTCATCCCACATATACCTCTGGGTCGGGTCGAGCGGGGCGGTTATCCGGGGCGTTGCAGAGAACCGTCCGGAAGGCTCGTGAAACTCTGCGGCCGCGTCAGTACCACATCTTCTCCATGAGCACCCGGCCGTCCTCACGAAACCTGACCCCCTCCATCTCAAGCAGCCTCCGTTTCATCTCGAGGCCCGCCTGAAACCCGCCCAGCCGCCCGTCCGATCGCAGGGCACGGTGACAGGGGATGACGAGGGGGAACGGGTTCCGGGCGAGCCCGCTGCCGACCGCCCGGGAAGCGCCGGGATGCCCGATATGCCGGGCAATCCGCCCGTAGGTGCTGACATATCCCCGGGGGATGCCGTACTCGGCGAGGAGGACGCGCCGCTGGAAGGGGGGACAGCGGTCCAGGTCGAGGAGCTTGGTCTCGAACTGCACGTCGTGGCCCCGGAGGAACGACTGTATCCCGGTGATCAGCGCCCGGACGGCTTCTTCGCGGGGCTCCTCGAGAGACGGCACATCCTCGCCCACCACCGCGCCGGCGTGCGGGTCGCCGGGGAGGAGAATCTGCCGAACCTTCGGTCCGGATGCGGACGGGACCCATACGAGGCGGACCTGACCGAACGCCGTCGTGAACCCGGTGACCACCGTGTCGGGAGGATGATCCATATACCCGGGTGGACCGCTGCCCGTATTAACCAGTGAGGGTGGCGGGGGTGCGGGCCGGAGGCCCATGAGCCGACGAGCACGGGCGGAGACGGACCCGTTTGAGGCCATCCGCGGCCGTGAGGTCGAGGTCCCGGCACGGCAAAGGATATAGGTTCGGGGACAGACACATAGTGGATGTTTGATCAGCTATGGTCTATCATCGACCTCATCATACACTTCGATGACTTCCTGCCGCTCATTATAGAGGAGTACGGGACAATCGTGTACTTCTTCCTCTTTCTCATCATCTTCCTCGAGACGGGGGTCGTCGTCACTCCATACCTGCCGGGCGACTCGCTCCTCTTCCTTGTAGGCGCAATCGCCGCACAGGGCGACCTCAATATCCTCTTCGTCCTCGCCCTCCTGATCGTCGCGGCGATCGCGGGAGACACGATGAACTACTGGATCGGGCGATCGTTCGGCTCCCGGTTCCTCTCACGGGGGATCCCGTTCATCAAAGAGCACCATATCGCAAAGACCGAGTCGTACTTCGAGCGATACGGAGGGAAGACCATCGTCATAGCCAGGTTCGCCCCGTTCGTCAGGACCCTGGCACCGTTCCTTGCGGGTACGGGAAAGATGGACTACTCCAGGTTCATCCACTTCAACGCAGCCGGAGGAGCGCTGTGGGTATCGAGTTTCATCTTCGCAGGGTATCTCTTCGGGAACATTCCCTTCATCTCCGAGAACTTCGGCCTCGTCATATTTGCAATCATCGCGGTCTCGATGGTCGGCGTGGGCTCCATGATCCTCGATGCCAGACGGCTCTGAGACCCTCCTGAGAGCGCTCTCTCTTTTCACGGCGTTCCCGGGAGCGGTACCGGGAGCCCGTTACGGAGTTCCGCAGGATGCCGGCCGGCAGCCCGCAGGGAGCGGGAGAACGCACCGTTTCAACGAAGAAGATAATACCGACGTCTTTTTGAGGGGGGCCGCCGCACGAAAGGATATGAAGAGATACCATCTCATCGGCACGGTCTGCCTTCTCGCGCTCCTCGCAGTCCTCGCGGCCGGGTGCAGCAGCCCCGGCGTTCAGGGGGTCGCGGAGGAGAACACGACCGCGGAGGACCTTGCAGCCTTCGTCCAGGAAGCCGCAGCCTACGCAAAGACCGCCGGGAAGGATGCCGCGCTCGCCGAGTTCGGGAACGCCTCCGGCAGGTTCTCGCGGGGAGACCTCTACGTATACGCCTGCGACTACAACGGGACGCTCCTTGCGCACCCCTACGAGAGTGAAGCGGTCGGGACCGACCGGGGCAACTGGACCGACGTCCGGGGTCTGCCGGTGATCCGCATCGGTGCCGCGACGGCGGCGGACGGCGGGGGGTTCATCGCCTACCTCGTCCCGGCGCAGGAATTCGGCTCTATCGATGAATCGGCAGGGGAGTCGTATCTCCCGAAGCTCGGCTACGTCGCCCCCGCCGGGGAGGGATGGTGGATCGG
>DALN01000169.1:3847-4459 GCA_002499455.1 Methanoculleus sp. UBA77
AGCGCGGGGCCGCCTACGGCCGCGGCCACGACAGGCCGGCCGCGTTTGCCGAGATCTCGAACCAGACCGGAACCCTCGTCGACGCCGCGGGGCACTACCTCTACGCCTACGACTATAACGGGACGCTCCTCGCCCACCCCTACCTCCAGGCCGCGGTCGGGAGCAGCCTGATCGAGCGGCAGGACCCCTTCGGGATGGAGAACATCCGGGCGCTCAGGGACACCGCACGCGACGGCGGTGGATTCATCGTCTTCGTCTGGCCGAACCCCGATAACGGGAACCGCGAAGAACTGAAGATCGGCTACGTCCTCCCGGTCGATGAGGACTGGTGGGTCGGGTCGGGGGTCTACCTCTCCGAGATCGTCGGAGAGAACGCCTGAACACTCTTTTTTCAGCCCGGCGGCGACCTGCCGGCGCCGGACTACATCGAGATCTTCCCGATAAGCGTGAACGCCTGCATGGGCGGAGCCATCGCGGCGAACCGGAGACCGTAACCCATCTCTTCGGGAAAAATGGTCAGGGGGTCGGTGCGGCCTCCGCGGCCGCCTCTTCCTCCATGGCCTCGCTGTCCCAGACCATGGGGCTCTTCATCTCGGTCATGATCACCCGTGA